>CAYSHR010000176.1:3541-7188 GCA_964430795.1 uncultured bacterium | reverse complement strand
ATTACCCATATTGTCAACAGACCTTGATTTCAGATGCAAAACCATTTAAGTAGCTGATAATAAAGGTGTTGTGTTCGATTTACTCTTTTGGCGCCACAAGAGCCAGGCATCAAATTCGATTTTTCTGTTGACAAGGGGTAAACTATTATTAATATTTGCCTTCCTTTGAAAAGATGGAGCTATAACTATGGACGTAGTGAGCTTGATGGAAAAAAGAGAAAAAAAGCCCGAACATCCTGACTTTGACCCTGGGGACATGCTCAAAGTTCACGTTCGAATCAAAGAAGGTGATAAAGAAAGAATTCAGATATTTGAGGGTGTGGTTATCGGGATCAGAAATGGAGGACCTCGCGGTTCCTTTACAGTAAGAAAATATTCCTATGGAATAGGCGTCGAGAGGATTTTTCCATATTATTCTCCCAATGTCACCAAGATCGAGGTTACTCGAAAAGGCAAGGTTCGCAGGGCGAAACTCTACTACCTTCGCAAACTCAGAGGCAAGGCCGCCAGAATTAAGGAAAAGACTGAATGGTAAAGATCATTTGAAATAAACTAAAATCGTAAAGCGGATTAGGCATTTAGTCTTTTCCGCTTTTTTATTTGAATATTTAATAGCAAGGAATTTGTTCGGTCAAAAAATCATTTCCACAAACCTTTACGAGCCGCGGGGAAAACTACCGACTAAAGTCTATTTATACCCCAGTAAACCAGCGTTATGTCAACTCTCGGGTGGCGTGGGTCCCCGGCGAGCCGCCGACAGCAACAAACCTGCCCACGAAATTAGCCATTTCGCCAAAGTCTTATCCTGCATTTGACCAATGACATTACACTAAAAGGGGAAAAAGATGGGCGTCAAAAAAACCATCAGGATCAGTAAAACAATGGTCAGTGGAGTTCCAACTTTGAGGTAGTCGGTGACTTTATATCCGCCGGCGCCCATTACAAGAAGGTTTGCTTTATGTGAGAAGGGCGTCATAAACGCCGCTGAAGCGGCCAGAGCCACTGCCATCATAACCGATTGGGTGTTAATGCCCATTTGTTCAGCGGCCGGCAATACAATGGGCGCCATAAGTACAACCGCCGGCGCGCCATCAAGGGACTGGCTTAGGGTACTGGCCAGAACCACGAGCCCTGCCAAAACACCGTGTGGGCCGAAGGGTCCGGTTAAGGATGTTACAGCATTTGAAGCAAGAGCGGCGGCACCGGTTCTTTCAATGGCTATTCCAACAGGTAGAATCGCCGCTACAAGGAATACGGCTTTCCATTCCACAGCTCGATAGGCTTCTTCCATGGTAACGGCGCCGAACAGAGCCACCAAAGTCGCGGCTGTAAAGGCGGCTACATGTATGGGCATAAACCCCGACATCACCATGGCAATCATAATAGCCAGGGCGCCGATGGCAATAGGGGCTTTACGCGTTCGCCGTGGTTCCTGAGCTGAAGGCGTAAGAACAACGAAATCCGGATTGGTCCCAAGAGCTCTGATACGGTTCCAACTCCCCTGAACTAAAAGCGCGTCCCCCACTTTGAGTTTCTGAGATGCCAGGTTAGCGTTAAGTACGCGCCCTTTAGTCCAAATAGCAACTACCTGCAATCCGGTATTTTCACGAAAACGGGTCTGGACTAGGGTTTTTCCCGCGGCGTGGGAACGAGGTGATAGGGTTACTTCAACGATGCCTACATCTTCGGATTGAATACCGGTTCGAGTGATTTCCTGCTGCAACTGGACATCCCCCAAGCTCACAAGGTGTCGAATGCGATCAGCTTCACCGGCAACCAGAAGCTGGTCTCCCGCTTTAATTTTTTCTCTTGGTTTTGCTACAATAAGACTCTTTTTCCTGCGAATTATTCCCGCCACCGTCAAACCCACCAGTTCACTGATTTTGCTCTTTTGGATGGTTCTCCCGGCCAATGGCGATCCGGCATGAATGCTTAAAAGAAACAAGTGAGACTTGAGTTCACCGAAGCCGGTGATTTCCTTCTGTATTATATCCAGATCATTTGGCGCGGAAATCATGTCAAGCTGCTCTTTTGTACCCATGGCGATAAGAGCGTCACCCGGTTTAAATTCCACTGCCGGCAGATCGTTGTCTATGAGTTTGTCTCCACGACGAATTCCAACAACTACCGCTCCAAATTGCTCGCGAAAATGGACATCCCGCAGAGTTTTTCCTACAAATGAAGACTCTGTTTTGATTTGAGCCGAAATGCAGCGCACCTGGTTTAACGCGTCAGCAAGATCATCAGTATCCGGGTTTCCAAGCTCAACTCCCTGTACCTGAAACATCTCCTTGAGCTTATCATATGATCCTTCAACTAAAAGGAGATCATCTCCCTTGAGCCTGGTGTCAGGTCCTGGCGCAAGCTCTTTTTTGCCGTCTCGAATGATGCCGACAACCTGCACTCCCAGGGTATGGCGAAGTTTAGCCTGCTCCAGGGTAATGCCGTCCAGTTTTGAATTCTTCTGTACGCGGATGCTGAAAAGGGATTCCTGAAGATGATAAATGCTTGTAAGGTCTTCAGTCCGACCGGCGCTTTTGGAAATTACTTTATTGGGAAGCAGGAGGCGTCCTATAGTAATCATGTATAGGATTCCAGTTCCAAGAAGGATCAGACCCATGGGCATAAAATCAAAAAGGGAGAAGGTCTCCAGACCCTTTTTGGCCAGAAGGTCCGCGGCAAGAATGTTTGGAGGAGTTCCCACCAGAGTTGTAGTTCCACCTAAAATAGCGCCAAAGGAGAGGGGAATAAACAATCTCGAAGGCGCTATCTTGGTTTTTTTGCAAATACCGGCTACAGCGGGAAGGAGAACCGCCACCGCTGCGATGTTGTTCATAAAGGCAGACAAAACACCCGCCACAACCATAAGGGCGATAATCAGAAGCACTTCGTTGTTGCCGATTACTTTGTGCACCTTTCCGGCGATAACATCGGCAACTCCGGTGTGAAGCAGCGCCGCGGAGACAAAAAAGATTGAAAGCATGGTAATCACCGCGGGAGAGGCGAACCCTGAAAATGCCTCTGATGGGTCGATATAGCCAAACAAAATCAGGAATACAAGACCGATAAAGGCTGTAAGTTCCACAGAAAGTTTTTCTGTAAAAAACAGAACCGCCATTCCGGCAAGTACTGCAAACAGCATTCCCATTTCTAAAGTCATTAACCTATATTCCCCAATTCAAGCATTGAGTTCCAATTGAAGGGCTTTGCGGGCCGGAATGGACCTCGTTTATAAACCTGAGCCAATTATTATTTTCATTTTGAAGGTTGAGAGTACTCCCGACGCTCAATGTAATCAACTCTTTTTTGTAAAAGAGAGACACATGAGGAATCTGGACGGGCAATATAATAAAGGGCCTGATTTTTTCCTGTTCCTCTTTCCCACTCCATTTTCTTATACGTTTGTACCGCTGTTTCCCCGCAGATAATCGATCATTGGTTGGGTCACCAAAGGAACCACATCGTCGATCATGTGGGGCATTAACTCGTCCATAATGCCGGGCATCATCTCGGGCATCTGCTCTTCCATATAATCGGGCATGGGTACCTGTTTGGCGATTTCATCAAGCATTGTGGGCATTAGCTTGGGCATCATCATGGGCAATAACCGTGGGAAAAGGAAGGGAAACATGGGCTTCATGAGAGTG
>CAYSHR010000176.1:0-3531 GCA_964430795.1 uncultured bacterium | reverse complement strand
TATCAAAATGTTGCCCGCGATTGCTTTTTTGATCTTTCCGGCTATTTTCATCATGGCGCCCATACCATAGGGCATGGCGTTGATTATCTCGGGCCACATGACGCCCATAAGATCAGCGAACCCTTTTGGGGTCATAAGGGGAATCATCTTTTCAAACACCGCCCAAGAAGCCATGACTTCCGGCATGGGATTGGGAAGTTTGAAACCTAATGCCTCTGCCGCAAAGCTGGACAGATCAACAACCTCAATCGGAATGTCCCTCTTTTCGGCGGCTACTCGAAGCTGGAATTGACAGCAGGGACAAGCCGCCAGGATCTTTTTGGCGCCAACAGCCACGGCTTCATCAAGCCTGAACTTGCCAATATCATGGGCGACTTCAGGATCTTTAATTAGGGTTAGAACGCTGCCGCAACAATGGGCCTGGTCGTGGTGGTAAGTCATCTCAACAAATTCAGCGTTGGGTATGGCGTTTATCAACTCCCTTGGTTGGTCATATATGCCCGAGACCCTGCCCATATGACATGAATCATGCCAGGTGACTTTCGTTTTCTTTTTACCATTTTCCGGGAACATAAAATCGCCTGATTTAATTTTGTCAGCCACCACTTCGCTGTAGTGCCTGGCTGTTATGTTGTAATCTATTCCCAGTTTCTTTGCCCAAATAGGGTAAACATGGCGCCACATCATGTCGCAAGCAGGGCAGGAGGAGATTACCGTGTCAGCCTTAAAATGCTTTACAGCAGAGATATTGCTCCTGACCACTCGGGAAAACTCATCAAGCTTCCCGGAAACCAGCATGGGCGTTCCACAACAACTCTCTCTTTTTCCAAGGTAGTTGTAATCAACGCCGGCCTTGTCCAGAAGCTGGGCGGATCCAATGCCTATGTCGTATTCAACATAGCTCGATGTGCAGCCAGCGAAATAGATATTTTTCGAATTGCTGTTAAGATGCTTCTCTCTCAAATCTTCAGGGAACCAATTGTCCCTGTCTTTTCTGTAACCGGCCCAGATGTTCCCCTCCTTGTCCATTGCCGACGCCATCATGTAGAAGGGCGGGAAGGTCATTTTCTTATCTTCATATATGATCTTATGACGAAGTTTCATCCATGATGGTTCAATGGGCAGCGCGGCGCTGCATCTAAAATTGCATAACTCGCAAGTAGTGCACGCGATCATTGAATCGACCATGAACTGATCCCATTCCTCTTTGCCCTCAATATATTCTCGAAGCCAATACCATTTACCTCTTGGACTTTGGCTTTCCCAACCGCGTCCGTAAAACTGATCGCATTCCTCAACGCAGTATCCACACTGGCTGCAAGAATAGGCGTACCATGCCACATCTGCGGGTATGCCCCTTATCGGCTCAACGGGTCTTTCACCGACCTGGGTAATAACTTGGTTGCCAAAAGGGCGGATTAGCGGTTCAAGAAAATCAGCTATCCCCATGGACACATTCAAAAGACTGTTGCCTATTACCTTTCCAGGATTAAGAAGTCCCTTTTTATCAATCCGCTCTTTGAATGCCTTCATTCGCTGGACTCGTTCTTTTCCAAGAACCTTGTTCGCTTTGTGCTTGAAATAGAGGCCTGTGGAATAAGGGCGGCCACCATGTTTTACAGCAAGCTTGATTACCGACATGGATAGAGGGAAAACTAGATTGAAAGAGAATTTTCTTTGATCCGCTGGAATAAAACCGAGGATTACAACTTCAGGCTTGCCATCAGCTCCTTTTCTTATTACAGCGCCCTCTTTTACAATGGGTTTATTGATCTTCCTCTCGATGTCGGTCATAACATCGCCAAGGACATCTAGCGGAACAACAACTTCGGTAGGTACAAGGCTGGGTCCCAAGCGCTTGACAACCATCAGTTTATACCTGTTTTCCCATTCATGATGGGCTATTTCATCACTGAGTATTTTTCCCTCGCAAGGTTTTAGAATCTCGATCATGGGCTCCATTACAGAACCCCGGTCCTTTCTTCTGAAAGCCATGGTTGTGATATAGGCCGCCGGCAATATGACCCTTTTTTCCACTGGATGCCCCTGATGTTCTCTAAGAGGCGCCCTTGTTTTTAACTCCGCCATTTTTGGATTAATAAAAGTCATGGACCAGATTGGGAGATTATTGTCAATGATTCTAAAGATCATTTTTTGGAGATCGTGAGGGTTGGGGCAGGCGATAGCCACCACATCAAGCTCTTCAAAGGGCAGAACCTTGATTTTCAGGCTGCTTATAAAACCGGTGGTTCCTTCGGCGTCAGCTAGAAGATCAAGATCGTCTCCAGTGTATTCTTTAACGCCGCCATCGGGCATCACGGCTTTTACCGCTACAACATTTTCTCTAAACCACCCCGATTCGTATGACCCAAAGCCGGCGCCGCCCTGGCAGAACCAGCCTCCAACTGTGGAACCAGGGGCGCTCGATGGATAGAGCTTCAACATCAGGTCATTTTCCTCAAGAGCCTTTTCCAGCTTTTCCCAGACAATACCGGCCTGAACTTCAGCAACCAGATTTTCTTTATCTATGGAAAGAATGGCGTTTAAGCGAAAGAAATCAATTACAAGGCCGCCCTTTATTGGAAGAACTCCACCGTATCCTGATGAAGCTTTTGCCCTGGGAGTAATGGGAATGTTTTTGTCATAAGCCCATTTTATAACTTGGGCTAGCTCATCTTCGCTGGAGGGTTGAACTATTCCCTCAGGAATCGTTGACCCTACAAGGGGCTGCACAAGGCTTGGCATTCCACCAATATCATGGCTGTAAAGTTTACGTTCAACAGGCGTAAAATTTGAACGATTGCCAAATATTTCTTCAAGAAATTTCTTTTCACTTTTACCAATAGTTGCCATATGTTATTCCTTCCATATCTAAAATGTGGGTGTTGGATTAGTCAGCGGAATTGCCTGGAATGGGCTGAGAGGTGAGTTCATTGTCAAAAATACTCGCGGTGTTGTGGAAAATATCCGACAAAATTTCCCGCTCCAGAAGGAAGAGTTTGATAATCTTCTTGCTGGTAAGGCGGTGAAGCATTTGAGTATCTTTACGCCTGCTCGCAATTATTCCTCTGTCTCTCATAATATTCAGATGTTGAGAAATATTGGGCGCCGTGGTTTCAAGGAGTCTAGCTAATTCTATTGTAGTGCGCTCTTTCTCAGCCAGGGCCTCAATGATTTCTATCCGGTAGGCGTTGGCAAAGACCTGGCAGGTTTTTGCATGAACCATGGAAATTTCTCTTGGTGACATATCCGCCTCATTTCTGAATTAAGCAATTGATTAATTATCATTGTAGAGTATGTCAAGAGCAATAAGTATGTCAAGGAATATAATTGCCATAGTCCTCAAAGCAGAGCGACATTTGGGTCAAAGAGCACGAAAGGAATAAATGAATGGAATAAAAGCCGGTTATTACTCGCAATTACCTTCAGATAACAATAAAGATATCTTTTTTAACAATTTAAGAAATATCAAATGAAAAATCACATCTGTCCAAAACAGCACTTAAAATAAGTTTAAACTAAAATGACCTC
>CAYSHR010000175.1:0-7189 GCA_964430795.1 uncultured bacterium | reverse complement strand
TAGATTGTTTTTTTTGCGACATTTGTCATAGAATTCGACATAAGAAACGCGCCCACCGTAGCGGCAAGGAGAAGGATTCCGAACAAAATCAAATATTTTCTTTTCTTTAATAAATTCATTTAAGACTCCCGGTATCCGGCAGATTATCGCCAACAAGCATTTCCACTTCCGCCATGTTCAGGTGAGTAGTTGTTCTGACATCCAGAAGAATTTTTTGGCTGTCAAGTAAATCAACCTGGGCTTGATAAATCCCGTAATAATTCTCTTGTCCGACATTAAAGGAAGCCAGGGCAATGGCAAAAGCCTGTTTGTACTTCGGTACTATCGATTCTGAATATGCCTTTGCCCTGCTTATATTTCTTCTCCATGAGTCCACTGCTCTTTCCAGTTCGCCTCGGATATTATCCCCTTTGGAAAAATGGTCTTGCCTTTGGGCCACTGAACGAAAATCGGATTTGCCCTTTTCGGCATTCCAGTTTGAAACACTAAATAGGGGAATCGGAAAAGCTACTCCGATAGAGAAAAAATCAGTTCCCTCATCGATAACATTATTCATTGGGCCAACTACTTCTTCTCGGAGCCTGTATCCGATTTTGAAGGTCGGGTTCGGCCAGGCTTCAATGGAGCTTTGCCTGCTTTTCAGTTTTCTTTCCTTTTGCCGGCTTAGAATCATTTTAAGCAAAGGGCGATTTTCAATGGCGAGTTGATAGAATTTTTCGGGTGTGAGGGGTGAATTCGCCACAGAAATTATATCAGGCGTATCTATAAAGGTAGTGACATCTTGCCCAATAGCGGTATTTAATATAGATAGAAAACCGGCTTGAGCTATCTTGAACTCGTTCAAACTATCCTCAAGCTGGTCTCTTCTCGCGTAGAATTTTATAAGGGCATGTTGAGTTGTCAATCCCTGCTCATACCGTGAGCGGGAAGAGCTTATCATTTCATCAAGCCTCAGAATATGTTCACGAGTCAATTTTTCGAGAACACGGCTTTTATAAAGGTTCCAATAAGCGATTTTTATAAGATAACGAATTCGGTTTTTAGCTTCCTTAATTCCATACAAAGCGCTTTTATGTCTTGCTTTTGAGATTTTTAGCCGCCCTTTTGTTTTACCTGGAATGGGGAAGGCCTGACTCAGCCCAAACTGAATTCCGGACATTGGGTGATCACCTAGATCAAAAGAATCCACAGGCACATTGCTGTATTCCAAGGTGAATAAGGGGTCTTTCCATAAAACAGCTTGTTTCAGACTTTCTTCGATAGCCGCCGCTTTGGATTCCAGTGAAGAGATGGACGGATTATCCCGCCACGCTTTTTGGACAAGCTCATTAACATCACCTAGAGCCGGGTGAATTAAAAGTATCCAAAATATTAAAATAGAGAACATCTTGATTCTATTTCTCCCAGCAAACATTCTCTGACTCCTGTATATTTGATCGAGAGATGAGCAAAGGGAATGCCAAGATTAAAAAGTCTGATATTACATAAAGATAGGTCCCTGTAGCCCGGTGGCCTCAAATCAGATTGTAGAATATTGCACAGCAGGATGTTGACTATTCCACATTTGAGATCATCCTTGAAAAAACTTTTTCTCTTTTTAATTTGTCTGATATAAGGAGTGGGTCATATTTTTAAGTCAACTTGGAGTCCCTATTTGAGATATGTAATTTTCGCTTTTTTCGCCGGCCTGATTCTCATATCTCTCTATTCATATGTCGGTTTAAGATTTTTTGGCTCTTTAGGCTTGACGCCCACTTGGAAATTGACGGCCTGGGTCTTCCTCTATCTCTGTCCGGCTTTTCATATCCTATCGTTGACTCTCTATCTTTCCGGCGTAACAGGCAGATGGGTGGAGACTATCCAATGGGGGAGTTATTTACTTCTGGGGTATTTCAGCCTGATTTTCCCCCTAGTGTTTTTAAGAGATATATTCTTGCTTGTTCTTAATTCCCTTGACTGGGCTTTATCAATGATTTCCCCCGGCAATATTCTTTCAATAGCAATTACAGATTGGAGTTACATTTTAAATATTTCGTCGTTGGTAATTTTATTTGTCGCTTTAATTGGCTGTGTTGTCGGCTTTATTCAAGCAAGAAAAACTCCGAAAGTAAAATATGTCCATGTTCCAATAAAAGGACTGCATCCTGACCTGGATGGATTTCGCTTACTTCAAATCACCGATATTCATGCCGGCCCCACTATTAAAAAGGGTTTTGTTAAATCAATTATAAAAAGGGCAAACAGAGAGCAAGCCGACGTAATTGTTATAACCGGAGACCTGGCTGATGGTAGTGTCGCTTCGTTAAGAGATGACGTAGCGCCCTTTTGTAATTTGAAAGCGACATTTGGAACATATTTTGTAACTGGCAATCATGAATATTATTCGGGTCTGGACCAGTGGGTTTCAGAAGTTAAAAATCTTGGAATGCGCCCTTTGATGAATGAGCATGTGATAATCGACTATAAAGAGGGAAAGCTGCTTCTTGCCGGCGTAACTGATATCAATGGTGAAGGAGCGACCCAAAGCAAGGAATCGAGCCCTTTTAAAGCAATAGAGGGCGCCCCTTTTCATCATAATCGTGTTCTGCTGGCTCACCAGCCTCGTTCCCTATGGAAAGCTTTGGAAGCTGGATTTGATCTTCAGATCAGCGGTCATACTCATGGTGGTCAATTCATCCCATGGAACTTCCTTATACCTCTTCAGCAGCCCATCACATCGGGGTTAAAGAGGGTTTTCAAGGAATCAAATGAAATGTGGGTTTATGTCAGCAGGGGAGCCGGATATTGGGGTCCACCGTTACGATTGGGCATCCCGTCGGAGATCACTGTTCTCAAGCTGAAAAAAGCGTAATCAGTGGGGTGTGACAGGGAAATCAGCATAAATACCCAGGTGGTCCGATAGAGTGTCCAGAGGCGCTTCTCTAAGTACTTTACCGCCATTAGTATTAATCTTTTTATGGAAAATCCAATCCAGACGCATTTTCGGTATTGGCGGCGTATTATCATGGGTCCAGCTCCCGGCCCAGGGGATATGGTCAAGAGCGTCTTTGTATCCTTTGTCTCTTATAAGCTTAATTGCCGGCTCGAATCCCAACATGTAATATATTCCGGTGTTAAGATCGCCTCCCCAGATTACCGGCTCTTCAAAATTTCCAATGAACTCTAACGTTTCCAGAGCCTGGGTGTTGTGAGCAGAGAAATAATAGGCAACGCCGCTGGTATAATGTACAGAGACAAAGCGATAAATATCATCACCGATATTTACATCAGCCATTATTGACATGCGCCCGCCCAACCGTGATTGGCCCTGGCTTTCATACCATTTCTCAAAATCAGTATGGCGAAGCAGGTCAACTTTTTGAATAGGGAATTCGGACAATATGGCATTTCCGTGCTCACCTCTTTCCTGGTCCAATTCAATGAACTCTACACCGAAAACGTAGTTCATTTCCAAAGCCTGGGCCAACTCTCTGGTGATGTTTCTATAATCTGTGCGAGTGCAGTGCCGATCCACTTCCTGGAGAAGCAGGATATGAGCCGAAGAAAGTTCCGGGTTGCTTTGGAACTGAAATATGTAATCATCGATGCTATGCCCTCTTTCTATATTCCAGCTAATAACTCTCAGAAAATCAGGAGCGGGCAGACCGCGAGGCGCGAAATCCCCTCTTTCCATAAGACAGTTAATATTTACCGGGTCCTTTACCTCCAGGGGATCCATATTCCATTCCAGACAAAGGGGAATGTCAGGATCATATGTTACATTCGCGTTGTCATCATCGTCATCATCAAAAATATAATAATCATAGGGAGAACCTTGATCATCGTCGTCTATAGTTGAGTCATCATCCGACTGATCAACCTGGTCCTGGTCATCTGTCTTGTCGCCCGAATCACAAGCAAAAACTGTGAGAAATACCATTAGAAGCAGGGCAATCGGATGAAACATATTTAATTTAATCTTATAATCACTCATTCTCTTCTACTTCTCTTTTTCCAATTTCTTTTAATGTTAACTTTTTCAATACCACCGACATCATCATGGGAATAATTGAGGTGTAGGGCTCGATCATTATGTACTCATGGAAAAACCAAAAAGGAATAAGGACTCCAAGATACATGGCAAAAGCCACACCGCATGTCTTATAGTATGGGTCTTTGGAATTATTTATAACGAAGAAATAATTTTTAAAGGAAAAAAAGTAGATAAGAATGAAAAAAATCAGGGAAAAAATACCTGTTTCCGCCAACATACGACCGTAATCGTTATGAACAGGCACATTTTGGGGCATGGATAATTGATCAATTTCCCACGCCAGTGACTGCCAGGGTACAGGATATTTCTGCATCAAATCCCACGAGTGCAAAGTATACGTCCCGACACCGAGACCGATTATTGGATTTTCACCAAATGCCCTTATGGCATTATAAAGGAAAGTAAATCTGTCCAGGTACATTTCGTCATCTTCAGTTTCAAATCTTGCCTTCATGGCGTTTGTAATATCTGTGGGAACAATAAAATAGATTGCCGTCAAGGCGATGATGGTAATAACTATAATCCAGACAAAAGACTTTGAAAAAGTTTTCCATCGTCTTTCAAAGATGTTGTACATGAACAGATATCCGGTTCCAAGAAGGAGAGCGACTCTTGTAAAACTGACAAAAATACCAATTATGTATATGGTCAGCAATCCAATCCACAATATTCGTTTCCCTTTTAGATTGTTCCAAAGGGCCGCCAGCGCGATAGCAATAGGGCCAAGAAGAAACATGGCGTATCGTGGGCCGGATTCAAAGGTGCCTGACGCCCTTCTAATTCCCTGAACGCTGTATTGTTCAACGATCTTTATTCCAAAAACCCGGAAATAATAGGCCGGATAAAACTTTATTGAAACAGTGCCCTGCAATAGTGAAAGAACACTCAAAACCACGCCCCATCCCAGAATAATCCAAACAATTACTTTAAGGTGTCGTTTATCCTCCACTGCCAGAACAACGGAAACGGCGAACATAAGGCTGAGAAGGAAATATTTCGATGAAGTTAAGGATGCCGAGATGTTTACGGAATTTATTAATGACAGGGCGCAGATGGCAACATATCCGGCATAAGCCCAGAAAATCGGCTCTCTTGGTGGTGATGCTTTTTTCGACAAAGCTCTAATAAGATAGTAAGCAAGTGCGACGATTGTAAGAAAAGTTATTACCCTGAATCTTCTGCCAAGGAGATTTATCCAGGCAATGGGAATAAAGGCGAAGATAGTATAGATAAGAAGGATTGGTTTTGATAAAATAAAGAGCAACGCGAACAAACAGACAACAGCGCCAATCCCAAAATAGATGTTTTTATTAAATAGCCAGGCCACCGCGAGAGCGAGAATTACAGCGAAAGCCACTTCGAAAAAACGCCTGGGCGTCTTTCCGATTAAGAAGTCAATTCTTTTAAATAATCGTTTAAAATTGGAGTCAAATATGGAAAATGGGCTGAATATCATTCAATTCATTACCTGGTTAAATTTGTATACTCATATTTTCCGCTCATAGTCTATAGCGGAAATGATTCGAGGTCCAATTTTTTAAAAAAGAAAGCCAAATCTTTATAAAAAATCAGTATAATCGGTAATCGTTCAGTTATCGGTAAAATCAGGGGAGACGCAACAAGTACATGTCCCTGCTTTTCCCCAAAGACCCCCTGCAACTGAACGATTACTATCATTGAACTATAACAAATAACGAAATAAGGAAAGATCATGGGTAAAGAGTTTGACAGGCAACCAAAAAAAACAAGTTCACGACCAGGAAAGGGAAGTGGCAAGTTAAACAGCGGTGAATTTGTCGATAAGATAAAATCTGATATTGAGGCGGAACAGACCGAGTTTGATTACAGATCAGCGTCATTAAAAATTCATGGTCATATATGTGCCCGCTGTGGAAGAGAGTTTTCCGGGAAGAACCTTAGACAGCTAACGGTACACCATAAGGACTTCGATCATTTTAATAATCCTCAAGATGGCTCAAACTGGGAAAACCTGTGTGTTTATTGCCACGAGGACGTTCATTCCAGAGAGGTTATGGCAAACCGGATAGATGGCGCGGCTTCCATTTCCAGACCACCGGAAAGAAAAACCTCAGGAACAATTTCCATCTCTCTGGCGGACAAATTGAAAGCAGCCATGAATAAGAAAAAGTAATAGCCGGTCAAATATATCGGGGATCGAAGCTCACGCCATGCTTTTTCAAAAAGAGAGTTATCTCCTCTTTAAAGCCGGCTTTTTCATGGTAGGATTCCTGACTTTGAATGTAATTCTTTACCTTTTCTATTTTTGAGTAACTCACCGAAAAAGCGCAATACCCTGACTGCCATGAGAAATACCTTGCGGCAGGATAATTATCTTTTATCCATTTTGATGATTCAGTTTTAATTGCCCTGATAAAAAGAGAGAGAGCTTTTGTTGGATTAAGAGAAACAAGAAGATGGATATGGTCTTTGGCGCCTCCGATGGATATCACCTCTCCTTTCTCTTTTTTTACCTTTTCTGAAAAAAAAGAAAAGAGTTCTTCTGAAAAATCGTTGGTAATGGATTCCTTCCTCTTTTTTGTGGCGAATATTATATGAATATTGCAACTGGTGAGGTTATTTCCCATAGGCGGGTTACTCCTTTGTTTTTAAAATCAACGAGGCAATGGCGTCACGCAATATCTGTTCCGTTCTAAAGGAGAAGAAATATATCTCCTCGTAATGATTTGGATGATCAATTCGCTCGAAATCATCAGCGGGCAGAATATATCCCATCTCGTTATTGGCAAGACCAATGTCTATTACAAGGTCGCCATCGGGGATGAGTTCCCTGTATCCTGTAATGGGAGGGTATGTATGTATTCCCCAGGATTGTCCCCAGTCTTTTTCATGCTCCTGACGCCCTACCGCCAGCTCGGGAAGAGCTTCCCCGGGTAAGGAAATCATGTGAAGGTCACCCAGCTTAATATGATGAATGGTCTGAACAAAGCATCCGAAAAACCCACAATAACCGGGATTGTCTCTGACTATATATTCATCATCAATTCCCTCTACAAGACCCGCTAAAATCGCTCCGATAAGCATTGGGCTGATTATGGGAAATTGGACTTGGGTAGTGTTCACAGAGAGAGAGTAGCCGGCAGGGGGCGCTCCTACTAGAGAATCAATAGCCCATTC
>CAYSHR010000174.1:0-7190 GCA_964430795.1 uncultured bacterium | reverse complement strand
TGATAAACATTCTTTCTCCCAAAGTTTTCTTCCCGTCGGCTGAGCGGGCCAATGTAGAGGGCGTTATTGATATGGGTTGCGCGCCGGGAAAAGAGGGTAAAACCTACAGGCAGATAATTTCCGCCATCAAGACCGGCGACATCAAGGCTCTTTGGGCGGCCGGTTCTGATCCTGTGGCATTGTTTGGAAAAGACGCTCATGATAAAATGGACTTTCTGGTTGTACAGGAGAGTTTTATGACTCAGACCGCAAAGATGGCTCACGTGGTACTGCCGGTGGCGTCGTGGTCCGAAAAGGGCGGCGCCTACACCAGCGCCGAATCGAGAGTGCAGCTTCTTGAAAAAGCAGTAAATTCGAAAAACGATCTTCTTTCCGACGCCCAAATTTTTGCCGCGACGGCAAAAGCCATGGGCGGCGACCTTGATCTTTCCTTATCGGATATAAGAAAGGAAATCAGCAAAGCTGTAAAAGGTTATCCGGAAACCATCTGGAATGAAGGTGGATTTGTTGAGAGTAAAGAAACAAACGCTTCTTTATTTGAGCTTTCCGATAAAGCCCGGTTGGGCGGAGTGAAACCTGATGGCGAATTTGACTTTATGGCAATTCCCGGCTCATCCCTCTATTTAAACGGCACGCTAAGTTCCAAAAGCGAGCCCATTTTGACAGTATGTCCTGAGGCTTATGTCGCGGCCAATCCTGCTGATATCGCCTCATTTAAAGGCGCGGCAGGGCAAAAGGCAAAGGTCACGTCCAAGACCGGCACAGTCGAGCTGATTTTAAAAGGCGACCAGAACATGCCCCAGGGCGTTCTTTTTATCTGTTGCAATTTCCCAAGGGCTGATGTCGGCGGACTTTTCCCAAAACCCTATGGCGCCGCTGCTGTAAAAGTTGAGCCTATTGACTGAAACCGGCGTGCCGCCGGAGTCAATGAACAGGGAACAGTTGAATGGTCAGGACGAAGTTAAAAGAAGTATCCCTGGGCACGGCATGCCGTGCCCCTACTGAAAGATTAATAAAGACGCTCTTATCTTGGTGCCATTCTCCCACGTCCCCACTTGGCAATATATATAAAAAACATCTTGTATTGCACCTTCTTCAATTATAAAATATTAATCGCGATTGAATAATCTTATAGACGGCGCCTTACGTTCTTTGTGATTAAATAGCTATTGCTTTGTTAACAAACAAATGGAGGAACATATGGGAGATTTTTGTTCATCCAATCAAACATTTAGATCTTCGATGATTTGTGGCAATGATGTCCCCGAACCGCAAAATCTCCATATTTGTTCCACACTCCTGACAGCTTTGGGAGTTGAATAGACCTGTTTATAGTGTAAGGTAAAGATATATTTTAATCCAGGGAGGTTTTTATGAAGGCAAGTAGAGTTATTCTGTTTCTGCTTCTGGTTTCTCTTTTGGGTATGGCCGCTTTTTTCTCATGTGACGATGACGACGATGACGACGATGACAATGACACCGGAG
Source organism: uncultured bacterium (assembly GCA_964430795.1). Lineage (GTDB taxonomy): Bacteria > Lernaellota > Lernaellaia > JACKCT01 > CAYSHR01 > CAYSHR01. The sequence goes on along the minus strand of CAYSHR010000174.1, from coordinate 5,705 downwards.
ACGATGATGATGACGATGACGATGATGATGACGATGACGACGATGATGATTCCGATTGTCTGACTGGGTTTGGCCAGGGCATGCTGGACTGCGCAGCGGAAATCCCTTCGTCCACAAGGAAAGAAAGCGCTATCTGCGTTCTTGATGTAATGGATCAGTTCACTGATTGCCTTGAAGCCCAGGGCGTCTGTGATACCATGTGTGAATGCCTCCAGGATTGCACATCGGATGCCCGGGTGTGCGTCGACCCTTGCGGCGATGAGGATGACCCGTGCCTGGACAATTGTAATGACATATACGATGCATGCATTCTTGACTGCGGGTGGGAGGAATATTTTTAATCCTAAAAATTTCGCAAAGGCCGGTGGTGGCGTCCCATGCCGTACCCTTTTGAGCAGGTGATGAAAATCGCCGATATACGGTGGCGTTGGCCGGCCCTGGTCGGCCAACGATTTTTTCCATGACCCGAAATGAGTATTTCAAGAAAATTATTAGGCTTTAAGAGGGAATGATGATGAATCGAATATCTATTTTTACTATTTTATTATTGATATTATTCAGCGCTTCAATATTTATATCGTGCGGTGATGATGACGACGACGATAATAATGACTCCACTGGCGACGACGATGATGACGTCGCTGATGACGACGACGACGACGATGATGACGATGACGCCATTCCTGATGACGTGGAAATTGACCAGGCCGGCGCGCCGGACGAATTCACCGTTACAGTGGTTTTTACCGAAGATTTAGGCGACTACGGGGCGGACATGGATAACTATTCCATCTCTTTTGGAAAAGGGTCTCTTTCTGTTGAAGAAGTAATATATGACTCTGAGAAAAAGACCGCCGCCCTTACAACCGCGAAACAGAAACTCGGCATCGACTACACTGTTACTTTTACTATAGAGGGAGTGACTCCGGCCTCTGAAATGTTCATCTCCGCGGATACGGCTCAATTTTGGGCAACCGATTTTTCCGATTACAGCGAGTATCTGCTGACCGCGAACAGAATGGCGGTGGGGGATAATTGCGTTATTTATGTTGAGCAACAGTGGCACGCCACAGACGTGGATACCGCCGTGGATGAATTCGACACCAACGCCTACCCCATTGAGACCAACCTGTTCACCACCCCGCCGGATCAGGACGGCAACGGGAAGATCACCATTCTGGGTCTTGACGGAGATATCTATTACGGCGGATATTTCAACCCGGTAAACAGCTATACGGAGCAGGAGACAATGGCCTGGTGGGGGCTTCACTCCAACGAAATGGAGATAATTTATATCAATGTTTCCTATTCCCAAAGCATGCAGTGGGATCATGTCATTCCCCACGAATTCCAGCATCTTCTCTATAACAAGATTCACCGGGATAGTTCGGAATATTGGGCATACCATGACGAGGGGTTGGCCGAAGCCGCTATTCTGGCGGTATACGGAAATAACCAGGGCGCGATAGACGCCTATCTTGGAGACAATGACCACCAGATCGCAGGTGGACTTTCTCTGGTAAACTGGCAGTACGCCAACTATTACAACTATGCCCTTGCTTATCTTTTCTGGACATATTTCGCGTCCCAATCCGGGGGAGTTTCATCTTTGTCCCAGGTTTTCGATTTGCCAAAGGGCAATCCGGCAGAAGTGGGCGCCCTGGCTCAATCCCTCACAGGCAAAAATTTTGCCGAACTTCAGCTTAATCAGCTAATCGCCAATTGGGTCCAGGCTGACTCCGGCGAGTACGGATACAACGGCCTGCTCTCTTTCGGCGCCAATTCCCCACCCACCGTTCCCGCGGGAACCCAATCCCTGGACCTGGAACCATACGGCGGTGCCTATTTTCTTTTGGCTGATTCATCTGTGCCTTACCCCGGCGCCCAGGGAGCAAACATCCTTTACGCCGGTATGGACGGCGCCGAAACTGTGGATCTGACAGAGCCGTTTTATATCCAGGGCGGCGCCTTATTGGTCTTCAATTCAAACCAGGATTATATTAACTTTGCGGCAGAGCATTCCGGCCCGGATTTGCCCGCCCTTGACCCTGTAAAATCGAAAAATTTCTTCTTCGCGAGAAAACCCGGCGCCTGGATGGACCCGCCTCCTGTAACTCCGGACAGGATGGACCTGATCAAACGCTGGCAAAAAGCGACAAAGCGCCGGATATTGACAGAGGGAATGTAAGGTCGGCGTAAAATATTAACAGCTCATACCTGGCCCTAAAGAAAGGCGAAGCATGAACTTTCATATCAACTATCTTGGAAAAACTCTGGACAATCCATTTATTCTCGCGTCCGGGCCACCAACAGCGGACGCCAAGATGCTCCTGCGGGCTTTTGAGGCCGGTTGGGCCGGCGCGGTGATAAAGACATTGATCCTGGAGCCGGTTGCCAATCTTCATAACAGATTCGCTGTGGCCAAAGTCGGCAAAAAAATCATGGGCTTTGAGAATATTGAGCTTCTAAGCGAAAGAACCCCTGAAAAATGGTACGAGGATATTCGGCTGTTAAAAGAACGCTTCCCGGAAAAAGTCCTTATCGGAAGCATCATGGGTGACGCCAAAAACGAATCCCAGTGGAAGGAACTGGCCATTGGGTGCCAGGAGGCGGGAGCGGATTTTCTGGAGCTCAATTTTTCATGCCCTCACGGATATCCCGAAAAAGGCAAAGGGTCAGCTATAGGGCAGAGCGCCGAATATTCAGCGAGAATTACCAAGTGGGTAAAAGACGATCCGGGAATAACAATCCCGATTATTCCCAAATTGACAGGGGCGGTTGCCGACATTTCACATATCGGACAGGCGGTTGCCCAGGCCGGCGCCGATGGAATTTGCGCCATCAATACCTTTCCATCCATAATGGGCATCGACTTAAAAACCCTGGAACCCATGCCGTCGGTTGCCGGAAAAACAACTGCCGGAGGATATTCCGGGCCTGGCTTAAAGCCCATTGCCCTGCGCTGTGTGAGCGACCTTGTAAAAAATCCCGGACTCCCGGTAATGGCCGGTGGAGGGATATTCTACGGAAAGGACGCGGTGGAATTTATGTTGTTGGGAGCGCCGGCAACCCAAATCTGCACCGCGGTCATGCTCCATGGATTCTCCCTGATTGACCGGCTCAAAAAGGAGTTGGGAGCATTCATGGAGGAGCACCAATTTTCGACAGTGGATCAGTTTGTTGGATTGGTCAGCGATAAAGTCGCCCCCTTTTCCGGGCTGGACGCCGATTATAGAGCCGTGGCGAAAAACTCGCCGGATCTTTGCGATGGGTGCGAAATCTGCCTCGATTCCTGTATGGACGGAGGCTACCAGGCTATCTCCCTGAAGGAAGAGAAGGCGGTTGTGGATGAGGAAAAATGCGGGGGATGTTCGTTGTGCTGTCATGTCTGCCCTTCCGGCGCCATGGAGATGATTTCGCGGTAATGTGACTTTATTGCCCGGAGTGTGTATAATTGGTAATTGACAGACATGTTGTTTAGCAGGCTTGATAATATCCAGGAGAATAAAATGAAGACTTTATGGATAATCTTTTTGATGATGATATTTGCCGGCGCCATGCTTTTTTTAGGCTCTTTCGGCTGTGATGACGATGACGATGACGACGATGAGAAGAACGCGGGCGACGACGATGACGCCGACTGCGGCGCCGATGAGCTGTGCGGTCCTATGATTGACACCGGATTCATTTATGACGAGCAGGAGTGCATTGACTGGTACGCAAACGAAGGCAACGACGACTGTGATGACTACGAGACGTTTTTAGACTGCGCCTGTAATGACTGCTTGCCCTTAGGCTCTCTGGCGGACTTCGAGACCTGCCTGGGTGAGTGCGTCAAGAAGGGTGGCTGTTTCGGCGCCTGACATCTCTTTGGAAACGAACAACGGCGCCCGAGTCAGGGGCGTGGGCTCTGCTCTGATCATCGGAGTTGTATAATTACTCAGAATGAGTATTCCGGGAAATACTCCAACGCACTTTGGTTAACTTCGATAATATTCAGGAGAATAAAATGAAGAATTTATGGATGATCCTTCTTATGCTGACATTGGCAGGCGCCATGCTCTTCTTGAGTTCCTGTGGCTGTGATGATGACGATGATGATTCCGGTGACGACGACGATGACGATAATACCGGCGGCGAGGTCGTTTCGAATGTGATTGTAGATGACCCCAACCTTGATCCCTGGCAATACGGCGCCGGAACCGTGGGTGACAGACCGGCCCTGGTTTGGCTTTACGCCGACTGGGACAACGAAGAATACAAACTCTACTATCTTCGTAGTCTCGATGCCAAAGGAGCCCAATGGCCCGATCAAACCGAATCCGTCCTGCTTCCCACAGGCGGAGAAAGGGTTGGTGCACCCCAGTTGATCCAACTGGCGGATGGGACGCCCATGGTTATCTTCAGTTTCGGAGACAACGGTTATCTTGCCTATATGAAGGCCCAGGACACTGCGGGCAGCGCTTGGGACGCACCGGTGATTATCGACGATGTTAACTATAGCACCGGCACTTTAGGCGGCATCTCCGTCATTCTGATCGGGGATACTCCCGCAGTCTCCTATTCAGCGGGCAGCACTGATGGGTTGTTCTATATAAGTGCGAAAAACCCAGCCGGTGATTCCTGGAACGATCCGGTGGAAATCGCCCAACCCTACACGGATTTGGACCGCATTTGCGAAAACCGCATTGCCATCGTCAACGGGCGCCCGGCCGTGGCCTACCAGCACGCTGAAATGACAAGCAACCACTACAGCGTGCACTACGTCCGCGCAAGTGATGCCAAAGGAGGCGGTTGGGAAAGTCCTCTGCTCGTTGACGACAGCGGAAATTATTGCGGCGCAAGCATTAATCTGGAATTTTTCGATGATGCGCCATTGATACTGCACGGCAATGACAGCGGAGATGTCATCCTGGTTCAGAGCGCTGACGCTGATGGTGACAGTTGGAACAGTCCCATGGCCTGGCCCGATTTTTCCGGTTTTCATTTCCGGATGACGGTTTTTGATCCGGCAGAGTATGACAATGGATCAATGTGGGTGAACGTCATAGCCTCCCACTACGAATACGGAGGTACAAAGGACGGCGCAGAAGAAATCCGCCAGATGTCTTCAACCTTTATGGACGAAGATGTGAATGGGCTGGAGGCCAGGCTTGCCCTTGCCCTTTACGGAAATAAGTACGGGACGCTGCAACTAGTTGGAGCGATTACCCATGATTTCCTGGGCTCTCATCCATTAATGGTGTTGAAAAAATCCTTTGAACATAATATGTCGGGTACCTGGATAGCCATGCGCAAGCAAGGTAATAAGTAATCGTTCAGTTACAAGGGAGATTCTTTGAAAAAAGGAAAGATGTATTTGTTGCGTGTCCCCGGACCAGAAAACTTTCTTTTCAATTGTCCCATACCCAGCATTAAGCCCGGTGGCTAAAACAAAGACTTCGACTGAACCAATTATGCCGGCTTGTAAGATTACTCGAAACGCGTATTTAAGGAAATATTCATTCCTCGGTGAGGATGACATAACAAAAAGGAGAATAAAATGAAAACAATATTGATGATTATATTGATGCTGACATTGGCCGGCGCCATGCTTTTCTTAAGTTCCTGCGGCTGTGACGACGATGATGATGATTCAGGCGACGATGACGCCGATGCAGAGGCAGATTACGACGAGGATGAACAAACAGAGGCGCCGGGGGACG
>CAYSHR010000173.1:0-7224 GCA_964430795.1 uncultured bacterium | reverse complement strand
CATCTCAAGGAGGATAGCTCGTCGGAAACCACCATCAGAGCTGAATACTCGACCTTCCTGTATTTGCCAATGGCAAACAGGGCGGAGGTTTCCATGTCAACAGCCATTACTCCTTTTTTCCCGTGGGACAAAACCTTGTTGGCGGTCTCTCGAAATATGGCGTCGGTGGTCCAGATTGAGCCAAACCTGTAAGACGCCTTTTTCTCAAGAAGATATTTCTCCGTAGATTCAAATAGAGACCTGGCCGGTATAAAAGTTTTTTGGCCCGAATAATAATGGGGGCTCGTGCCTTCTTCACTATAAGCTTTTGAGGGAATAAATATCTCACCTATTTTTAGGTCGGACACTATGGCGCCGCAAAAACCAAAACCGATAATTTTTTTCGCGCCAAGGACAATCAAAACTTCCATCAATGTGGCGGCGCTGGAAGCTCCTACAACAGGCCCGACAAGACCTGGGCGTCCTTTTTTTCCAGGGGGAAAGTAGCGGCTCTGAATAATATTTCTGCCCCTGCTTTTGTCGTATCCAAGGCGATCCACAACCTTGTCAAAAATTTGAGGAACAAAAGCAATGATCACGCTTTTTGCCACTGATCTATGTAAAGGGCGATAGATGTCCGGTGTTATTATTGGTTCATCACCTTTTGCTTTTTTCAGCATAAATGTTTTCCTTTTCCGATTTTTCCTCTTCCATTCTTTATCGTTCAGAGGTTTTTTTGCAATGGATTTCTGTTTATATCGGGATACCGAGCCATTTGTGATATAAAAAAGTCTAATGTTTACAAATCCTTTCCAAAGGAATCTTTTGAAAGAAAACCTACAGGAAAAAAAAGACTCAAAAGCTCTTTTTTGGGTGAGTTTTTTATATTACGGGCAGGGGTTGCCTTATGGCGTGGTGATGCTTATGGCACCCATCTATTTCGTTTCCAAGGGGATATCATTGGAGGGCATAGGGCTTCTCTCCCTGCTTGGATTGCCGTGGACTCTGAAACTCTTCTGGTCTCCTTTAGTTGATCTTGTGGGAAAAAGGCGAAATTGGGTTACCAATTCATTGTTTCTGCTCTTTTTCGCCTTTACCGCCCTTGCTGTTTTTGCAGAGAATAATTGGGGCGGGGTCCATATCTCCATAGTGGGGCAAATGCCCCTTTCCTTAATCGTCGCGACGGGTTTTCTATTCCTGATAGCTTTTTTTTCAGCTACCGCGGACATTGCCCAGGACGCCTTTTATATGGATGAGCTTTCGGTCGGACAGCAGGCTCTTTTTATCGGCCCACGGGTAACAGCTTACAGGCTCGCCATGGTTACGGCATCGGGCCTGCTTGTATTTCTGGCGGGGATATTTAACTGGCGCCTGGGGTTTATCCTGGCCGCTGTTTTAATGGGCGTCATTGCCTTTGGGGCAAAAAAGATTTTACCTCATCCCGAAACAAAAAAGCCCCCATATAAAACCGCCGGGGAATTTTTCAGACAATTTAAAAACGCCTTTGTAAGCTATCTTTCCCGGGAAAAGCCAATTGTCCTTCTGGCTTTTATTCTCACATATAAGCTGGGTGAGCAGATGCTTGGGAGGATGACTGTGCCCTTTTTTCAATACGAATGCGGTGTCAACACCTGGCAGATGGGCATTATCTCCGGCGTTTTCGGCGTTGGCGCTACAATCCTCGGCGCCATCGCGGCCTCTATCTGGATCGCGCGTAAAGGACTTTGGTTCGCCCTTGTTTCCATTACCATTACCATGAATTCCACAGATATTTTATACATCGGTCTGGTCCGGATGAATTCACCGGGAATTGAGCTTATCGCCGCGGTTCATGGAGTTGAGAGCTTTTCCCTTGGTCTTGGAACCGCGGCTTTCGCTTACCTATTGATGAGGACGTGCAAGGATGAGTTTCGAGCCGGGCATTACGCCATGGCTACGGGAATCATGGCTCTGGGAGGAACAATAGCCGGCGCGACCAGCGGATTTCTGGCCACCCACCTGGGATACGAAGATTATTTTATCCTCTGCCTGATACTCTCGATTCCCGGGATAATTCTTCTGTTCGCCCTACCCAAAAATCTTACCGGACGAGAGGACGACCGCCCTCACCCCCAACCCCTCTCCCAAAGGTAGAGGGGATTTTGCTACGGGTGTAGTTTACTGAATATACCCCAGGGCTTTGAGTGATTCCAAGGTCTTGTCATCCACTTTCACTTTGATATCCGCCCTGAATTTATCAGTCTCCATCTCCAGATATTTATCGAGAATTTTCCTTAGTGATTCCGCAATTCCCGGCTCATCCATAATCAGGTTCTCTTTTTCATATGGATCGGTATCAATTTTATAGAGACTCCTTTTACCATCAAGGCCAATTTCATATTTCCACCCTTCTTTTATTACAGCGTGCCTGGGTGTCAGATAAGGGTGCATTAAGGGGTCGGCTCTGTCTTTGGCGGAAAAGAACTTCAAGGGATACTTGGGGTAGGCAGCGGTCATATAAATCGTCCTGTTGTTTTTCAGCTCGCCAAGAATATCAACACCGTGGTTCTCGATCCGCGCTACGCCGGCTAGTTTTCCAATGGTCGCGAACAGGTCAACCAGGCTTACCGGCTCATTTACAATTCCAGGCTCAATGTTATCCCCAATAATAAAAAAAGGAGTTTTTGTTAGTATATTACTAAGGGAGAAAGAGTGAAACATATGCCCTTTCTCGCCAAATTGCTCTCCGTGATCAGCAAGAAAGAAGATAATTTTTTTTCGATCTTTTCTTAGGTTAACAGCCTTGATTATCAGTTCTATTTTCTCCGCCAATTCATCAATTTCAGCATCGTATAGTTTTTTCAGAAGGGTCAGAGATTTTTTATCTTTTGGCACCCTGTTCAGATACCAGGTTGTAAGGGTGTATTGCTGTTGAAATTCAATAGCCTCAGTGAAGGATTTTTCGATTTCATCGTCATGGAAATTCTTCTCCATGGGAATGTATGGCCAATGGGGATCGATAAGGTTTACAAACATAAACAGAGGCGCGCTTTTGTACCTTGGATGGGTGGTCATGGTTTTTATCATGGCCGGAGTAAGGGTGATTTTTATCCGTGGAGAGGATTTAAACGTCTTCCATTTATCATAAAAAAGGCGGCGGTAAGTATCGTCAAATATCTGAAATCCCCGCTCAAAACCGGTGCCGGTCCCAAGGTTGGGATTTTCCGTCAATCCCACGGTCATATAACCTTTTTCCGTTAATATTTCAGGAAGGAATGGATATTTTTTTCCAAATTTCCAATTTTCCATGTCTGATTTATGAACAATGGGATAGAGGCCGGTAAACATGCTGGCATGAGCCGGGACAGTCCAGCAACTGGTGGAATAACCGTTTTTAAATATTCTGGCTTTTGACATTACTCTTTTTAATTTTGGATTTACTTTTGAGATGTCATAATCATGAAAAAGGGAATCGAACCTCATAGTGTCAAGAACCACTACGAATATATCGGGGGTGTCTTTATTCTCTGAAATAACCGCAGGCGCCTTATCGATGGTTCTCTTCCAATCTCTCAGGTTGGAAAAGCCATATCTCAAGCCGCCGGGATCTCTTTTCCAAACAAAAGACGCGGCCATGATAAATAGTATTGCCAGAGAAAGGGCGCTTATTATCAGAAGAAGTCTTTTCACAAAGATTATTTATTCCAGCGTTTTGACTTTATCGCTTTTATTTTCTCAAGCTCCTTTTGGGCCTCATCAAATTTGCCCAGGGCTTTTAAAAGCTCATACCTTCTTTCAAGAACAGCGATATTTTCCGGATTGATTTCCAAAACCTGAGCCAAAATCGCCAGGGCTTTTTCAAAATTATTCTGAGCCAGGTGGCAATCAGCTTTGGCAACGTATGGGTCGAGGTATTTTGGCATTATGGAGATAGCTCTATCGAAATCGGCAATGGCGCTGGTGAAATTCTTTTCAAAAGCGTAAGCGCTGCCCCGAAGGTAAAGGCTCTCAACATCCTTGTTGAATATTTCCAGAGCTTTGGAAAGCTCAACGATAGCTTCTTTTCTGTCGCCTCTTGCTGAAAAGATGGTTCCTAAAAGCTTGTGAGCCCTATACGAACCGGGAGCAATTTCCAAAAGATGCCTTGCGCTTTTTTCAGCGGATTGAAGATCGCCAAGAGCCAGTTCCATCATGGTTTTTTCAAACCAGGCTTCACCACTTCCGGGCATGGCCTTGGCGGCTTTGGTGTAATCGGAAAGAGCCTTTCTCCCATCACCGTTTATTTCCCAATACTTCCCTCTTCGCAAATAACCAAGGGCGAAATCAGGGTCGAGATCGATGCACCTGTCAAAATCCCCTCGGGCCAAAACGCTCTGCCCGCTCATTAGATACATGCCGCCCCTGCCAAGATAAGGGCGGGGATCATCAGGAGCAAACTCCATAGCCTTCTCAAAGTCATCTTTCGCGGCTTTGAACCTCTTCATTCGAACCTCAACCTCACCTCTGGCGATGTAAAGGTCCGCGCTTTTGTCATCCAGGATCAAGGCGGCGTTAATATCCTCAATGGCTTTCTCAAGCTTGCCCATGGCGGTATAAATGGCGCCCCTTGTATAATACAAATCTCTGTCCTGCCTGATGCCAAGAGCCTGGTCAACAAATTTTAAAGCCTCTTCGGGATCAGCCAGGTTGAGCATAATTACAGCTTTATGCCCCATGGCTTCCACAAATTCCGGCTCCATCTCAAGGGCTTTATCAACATCTTCCTTTGCTTTTTTAAATTTGCCTGAACCCGTATTGGCTTTTGCCCGCAGAAAATAAAAATCCGCGTCTGTATTGCCGGCCCTTTGTGCCGCTTTGAGTTTTGCCAGGGCCAAAGGGTAATTTCCCTCCGAGATAGCGGTCTCCACCTCAGCCTTCCATCCGGAATATTCCTTGGCATAGCACGGGCAAGCGATAATCAATATTGCAATTACTATGCTTAAAGGCAGCCTAAAGAGAGCCATGGCCGATTCCTCCAAGTGTTCAATAAAAGTGACTTAAGGGGTTTCTAAAGGTAATTGGGGAAAAAGTCAATGAAGGGGATTTTCTTATAATCCCAATTGTTTTTTTTAGGGACTCAATTCATCATAATAGCCCGTTCAAAAACCAGAACCGATCCACCGGCTACGGACAGGATATATTTTTCCGCGAGCATTTGGCGAAGTTTCTCATCCGAAATGGCCATGCGATAAAAGGTGTCGTCCGCGACAATCACATCCGGCTCCCAAGACCTTAAGATGGCTCCTGGAGATAATGTTTTACCATCTTTTAAAAATAGGGCTGATGGAAAACGTTGCTGAAAGATATCCATTAACCGTTTGCCATGGAGACTGGTTTTTATATTTTTATTAACCCGAGTTAAGGTGCTAAGTTTGGCTACTGTGCCGGGGGGCAACTGAAGGCCGGAAAGGGAACGGAAATCGTTGGAGTAGATAGTAAAATCATGGCCATATCCGTGGTGCAGAAAACTCAGGAACTTGACAACATCCAGGGGCTTGCGATCCGCATAGCCCTCAAATTCACCTTTGGCTCTCAGGTCGCCTTTTTCATCCCCAAGGAGATTTTCCCACTGGCTTAATTGCCTTTGAAGATTGAAAGATTGGGGCTCGCTCTTTATTGGCGAAAAAGCGGCTGCCATGGCAATTACAAAGATCATGGCAAAAAGCATAGACTGGATTTTCCCTTTTCCAACAGGCAGAAATCCTGAAAGACGGGCAAGAAAAGCGCCGGCCAGAGGTGCCATGAAATAGACCGGAAACCAGTAATTGTGAAGGAACATGGCGCCCATCTTTAAATGGAAGGCAAAGGTAAAAAGCCCCGTGCCAAAGGCGAATATGGCAAAGGCGGTTCTTTTGTCCCCATGGGGTTTGACGGCTTTGCTGATGAGCTCAAACATGGCTAGCAGGAAGATCAAAGTCATTGCCAGTCCAGGAAGAAGGGCAAGCTGTCCCTCGGTATTTCCCTTGCCCATCTGAGCAAGGCCGGCAAGGGCGGGAATATCTCTCAGGATTTCGAAAATGTGGCTGCCGACCAGGATTAGTAAAACCCCCGCCACAATGATCTTTGGTATAATTAATCCCAGAGTCCACAAAATATTATCTTTTTTCTTGGCTAGTAAAACCAGCCAGCCAAGGACCAAAGGCGCCAGAGCCAAAGCGAACTCCAACTTCAGCGCGACTGCCAGACCAATAAGTGCAAGGCCGCAAAGCCGCGCCCTTTTTCTCGACTTCAGCAAAAACAGGCTGCCGCCCAACAAGAGCAACGCGCCTGCGGGTGTATCGGGTCTGCATTCGGCTGCTTTATAGAGAAGTTCCGGTATCAAAAGGAGCAGGGCGATGGAATAAAGGGTGGCGGTTTTGTAAATGGTTCGATGGTGCAGATATTGGATAAGCATGAATATGGCTAGAGCGACAAAGAAAACCGCCAGGGAGAGTATTCTCGCGGCAAAAGGCAGATAATAAAAGGGCGTCAGATAAACAATAGGCATCAGGAAAAGCCAGAAACCTGGAAAAGAGAAGACCATGAGGGTGTCATAAAAGGGCGTTCCCCCATTAAGAATCATCCTCGCCTCATCCAGCCGCATGGTTTCATCGCCATCGAGGGGCCAGTTGGTCAGGAAAAAATATGAAAACAGGATCATAGGCAAAAGGATGGATAAAAAGTAAATCAGAACCGGGAGTATTCCTTTATTAACTTTTGCCATTGACGCCTCTTTGATCAAAACCCCCACCTTTGCTGAAATTCCATTAATCATTGATTATATATGATGGTTCCAGTATGTCGAATGGTTTTAATGTAAAGGTTCAGTGAATCAGAAACATTGACAGCCACAGGAAAAAAACACTACCTTTGTTTTTATGGAAAAAGAAGAAAAAAAGCTGGATGACAATGGAAAAGGGTCTGGAAAATCACCAAAATATAAAGTGGTTTTTCTTGAACCGCCCTTGAGCTATGGTCATAATCACATCTTTCCCCGCCACCCGCCTCATTATGCCGCCTATGCCGCGGCCTTGGTGGAGAAAAACGGCTTTGACGCTTCCATTATCGACGCCTTTATGAAGGGCTATTCCCGAAGCGAAACAATATCCGCCATAAAGGAATCTAAGCCGGATGTAATCGTTATTCTACCCTTTGATTACACCAGGGAAACCCCCATCGACATCTCCATGGACCTTGCTCATGAATTGAGGAAAAAACTACCAAAAGCGAAAATCGGCCTTGCGGGGT
>CAYSHR010000172.1:0-7243 GCA_964430795.1 uncultured bacterium | reverse complement strand
ATAATCAACACCTGCTTAAATATTCTCTGTAAATCCCACCATGTCTGTTTCTGGGGGCGCTCCCTTTTCCCATATAAAACAGACATGGTGGGATTTACAGAGAATATTGAAGCAGGTGTTGATTATAAGGACGAGCTTCTTGTTTTTACCACCGGCGGCCAGGATATTCTGGAAGAGGCCATGCTCAATTATGAGACGCCCTTTTCCATTTGCGCCCAGTGGAGCGGGTCAAAAAATAATGTGGACATGAAATTCCTGCTCACCGAAATCGATATTGACGTTACATTTGTGCCTCTGAAGTAGGATGAGGCGCCATTCGGATGGGGTGCCGCCCCATGCCCCGTTAAGGGGGCACGCTGGTTGTCGTCAGTGGGCACAGCATGCTGTGCCCCTACAAGCAAACAAGCTTCGAGCCATTACAAATGTGCTGTCGGGTTATTGCTGCCGGCGGCACGCCGGTTAGATTTCCTCATACCTTTTTTGAAGCTGGGCCAGTATCTGCCTTTTAGGTATAACCCTGATAAGCTCCTCAAATGTGGTGATTCTCTGCTCCACTTTTAACAGGCCGTCAACTGTTAGAGGCACCATTCCCTTGATCATGGATTTAGCCAGGATTTCAGAAAGAAGGGCGTCCATCTGAATCATATCCTGAAGCTCGTCGTCCACATTAAATAGTTCAAATATTCCGATACGATCTGAAAAACCGGTATTATTGCAATGTTTGCATCCGGCGCCTTTTACAAATGAGTCAAGGGCGATATGATCGCCAAAAAGAGCTTGCATGTTTTTGCTGGGCTCGTATTTGGCCACGCAACGGTTGCAAATCCTCCTGACCAGCCGTTGGGAGAGAGCCCCTAACATGGTGCCGGCAATAGTGTTGGAACTGATTCCCAGGGATTGGAGCCTGGAAATAGTGCTTATCGAGTCGTTGGTGTGGATTGTTGAGAGGATCAGATGCCCTGTCTGTGCAGCCTTGCAAGCAACTTCAGCGGTGTCCTGGTCCCTGATTTCACCAATTAAAAGAATATCGGGATCATGGCGCAAAAAAGCTCTGGCCATTTCAGCAAAACCAAATTTCCCTGTAATCTGCTTCTGGTTTACACCGTCCAGGTTATATTCAATGGGGTCCTCGGCGGAAAGGATTTTGTTAAAGGGGGAATTTATCTCCTTTAATGTGGCGTAAAGAGTTGTGGTTTTGCCGGCGCCGGTAGGCCCTGTAACCAGAACCATTCCCTGTGGATTTCTGACAAGGTTTCTGTAAAGCTTCAGGTCCCTGTTTGTAAAACCGAGAAGTTCCAGATTTATCGGCGCCATGGATTTATCCAGAACCCTGAGTACGATCTCTTCACCATAAGGACCTGGAAGAATGGAAATCCTGAAAGGCACATCATAATCTTTGCCATTGCGCAATGTACGAAAGAGCACCCGCCCATCCTGGGGAATTCTATGTTCTGAAATATCCAGGTCGGCCATGATCTTTATTCTGCTGATTATCTCTTCCACATTGTCTTTGTGAATAGGGGTGGAGAACTTGTAGAGCATTCCATCAACCTTAAACCGAACCTGGACAAATTTTCGTTCATTCTCCAGGTGAATATCGGTGGCGGTTTTTCTTAAAGCGTCAAGAAGAAGGTTGTTGACTATATCGATTATCGGGCGGTCTTCCTGGTGGGCCACGCTTACAGGCTCCAGGCCGTCAAGAGTCTGCTTGACAGCAGAATCAGCAGAGGCCTCAAAACTTGATTCGGTTTTCTCGGAACGCTCCTTTGCCTTTACCCGCTCTTCCTCTTTTACCTGCCTGCTGAAACCGAACCCAACATTGATGGCTTTTAGAACTTCCTTGGAGGGCATAACCACCGGTGTTATCTTCCTGCCACCAAATTTAGCGCTCACAAGGTCCAGAAGGTCGACTTTATTTGGATTTGAAAGACCAATATTGATTGGGTCTGTTCCATTGGGTTCCACCTCTCCTAAAACAACCACATTGTTGGTTATGCAAAAGACGTGAGGAAGAAGCTTTACTGATTCAGGGACCAGAGGAAATCCGCCAAAAAGACCTTTGGACTTTTTTGTCTGCTTTTTTTTCGCCATGTTTTTCCTAACTAAGAGTTGTTTTAAGTCCTTTCGAGTAATTTTAAAGGACCATGATAAAGAAGGTCCAGGGCGAGCCTCTCCCCGGCTGCCTTTTTAAGCCTGGCCAGACCATCCTGGTAGATTCCCCTTATGTTTTTAGCGGAATGAATATCCGACGCGGCAACAGTATAAAGCCCATCTTTTAAAAGACGCCTGGCGGTTTTGGCCACTCGCCTTCCATAAATGCCGGCAAAGCTACCAAGGTTTGCCTGGAGCAGAAAGCCCTTCTCTACAAGGTCCCGCGCGGCTTTTGGTTTGCTAATGATATAATTGTAACGCTCCGGATGAGCTAAAAGAGGAGTATACCCTTTGAGCCTTATCTTAAAAGGGTATTCAATGGCAAAAGGGGGCATGTGCATCATGGGAAGCTCAACCAGAACGGTTTTTGAATCGCCAAGGCAGATCAATGAGCCCCTTTCCAGAAGATGGAAAAACCTGTCATCCATGTAATACTCGACTCCGCTAATGATTTTCAATTTATCCCAGCGCTGTTCATGTTCATTCAAAGCGGCCATGGAATCCCTGATGATTTTATCAGTCGGATCGTAAACCGTTTCTATCTTATGGGGAGTGGCAACCATGGTTGAAAATCCGGCTTTTTTGGCGCCCCCGATTATTTCGAGGGATTCTTCCAAGGTCTTTGCCCCATCGTCAATACCGGGCAATATATGTGTATGTATATCTATATACTCCGGCGTCACGGCAAATCTTTCATAGCAATATTTAGATTGAAGTATAAGACCATAAGCAAAAGGTGGCAAGCCGGACCTTTTCGTCCTTTATTCCGGAGCCTGTTTTCTGTACAATCCATTATTAGGCTGAACTGGAAAAACACGAGAAAATTCTCAAGCTGACCAAGGATAATAAATGGCTCGAATCATTTTTATGCCCAAGCGAAAGACTCTTCTTCGTTTGACCATATCTTTTGTTATCCTTGTTCTGGCTATTGTCTCCCTGACGGTTTTTCTTCTATATACCTCTTCCATAGATCAGATATCGATACAACTTTTAAGGCGGGTGCGTGACGCGGCGGTTATATCGGCCAGACTCGCTGAAAGTTCCGAGGTCAGATGGGAATGGAGAAAATATTCAAAAAGCAAAAGCTACAACAAGCTTCTCTCCCAATATGACCATATTGTGGAGGCCATGGGCCTTGATGATGTCTATATTATTGACAAACAGATGAAGTGTTACCTCGATATCAAGATGGCTAAACCCCAAACCGCCGAGGACTATGTTCACATTCTCAGCGGCGAGTTTGAAAGAGCCTTTAACGGCGAGGTGATTCTCTCTTCCTACTATCCGAAAAAAACAAAAACATTCATCTCCGCCTACGCGCCCATATTTGACAACAAGGGGAAAGTGGCCTTTCTTGCCGGCGTGGACCTGGACGTATCATCAAGCCTGGGGCTGATCACCCACGTTCAATACAACGTCTTGATTATTCTAGGCGTTACGGTTCTGGCGAGCCTGCTTATGAGCGCCATATTGTCATATACCATTGTAACGCCCATTAAAAACATGGTGGTGGCCGCCGAGCAGATCGGTCTTGGCAATTTTGAAATCGAGGTTCCTGTTTCCGGGCGGGATGAACTTGGATTCCTGGGGCAAACCATGAACGATATGGTTGAGGATATACAGCAGCGAGACATGGAAATCAAGCGCCTTTCCAAAATCGTTATTGACGACCTGAGCGTCTATAACAATCTTATTATGGAGGGAATGTTAAACGGCGTTCTGACTTTCGATCTTGAGGGGAAGGTTCAAAGTATAAACCCAGCGGCTTGCCGAATTCTCAATGAAAATGAAGAACTGATATCAGCAATATTGTCAAAAGAGGAAGCTGTCAACCTTAGGGATTTGAGGGCTCTTAAGGGCGTATTGTTAAGTACGGTGGAAAAGGCGGTTGAGGATGAGAAGCTGTTTCAAAATCTTGAGGTAAAAATAAGGAGGGTCGGCAAAAAGGACGTTCTTGTCTCGTCGGATATTTCTCCTCTTATCGACAGCATAGGAAACAATATAGGATATATGCTCTTTCTTACCGATGTAACAAAGATCAGAAAGCTGGAATCGAAAATCAAGCTGAAAGAGAAGCTCGCGGCCATAGGCGAGCTCTCGGCCGGCATAGCCCACGAAATTCGAAATCCCCTCAATTCCATTGAGCTGTTTCTCGGACTTTTGCAAAGAAAACTAAAAGGACAGGAAGACCGGATTAATCTTGTGAGTAAAGTCAGGGACGAGATAACAAAGCTTAACAAGATTCTCTCGGATTTTTTAAAGTTCGCGCGCCCTATGCCTCTCTCTCTTTCTTTGATTGATCTGAAATCCGTAATTGATGATTCAATCTTTTTCGCAAAGGCTGAACTGGACCGGAGGCAAGTGGATATAAGACTAAAGATGCCCGATGATCCGGTGGAGGTCCGGGTTGATTCAGCCCAGGTCCAGCAGGTTTTCACCAATATAATTCTCAACGCCGCGCAAGCCATAGGGAATGGCGGATTAATAGAAATCACCCTTTTCGGCAGGGCGGGAGATTACAGAACCGTGAGTTTTGAAGATAACGGCCCCGGCATTCCTCCTGAGGATATTGCCAGGATTTTCAATCCCTTTTTCACCACCAAGGATGAAGGGACCGGGCTGGGACTTGCAATGGCTCATAAGATAGTGGAAACTCATGGAGGCGGAATAGAGGTGGAGAGCGATAGTGGAGGCACTCGATTTACTGTAACTTTACCGAGCGGCATTGGTTTCTAGGACACTGGCGGGAGATAAGATGAAAAGAGTTTTAATCGCGGACGACAACCAGAGTACTGTCGAGGGGCTTAAGGGATTGGTGGAGGAACTGGGTGTAAAGGCTGACGGCTGCTTTAATGGAGAAGACGCTATCGCCCTATCCGGCATAAATAAGTACAACCTGGTGATAACCGATTTAAAAATGCCCAAAGCCGATGGATTGCAGGTCTTAAAATATGTGAAGGAAAATTCTCCAAATACATTTGTTATTGTGGTGACAGCCTTTGGTTCCATAGACGCTGCCGTAAAAGCTGTAAAGCTTGGCGCATACGATTTTATCGCCAAGCCATATTCCTTTGATGAAATCGAATTGAAAATTAGCAAGGCCCTTGAACAGCAGGAATTGCGGAATAAGGTTGCCAGGCTTTCAGCTCAGAAGGAATATTACCAGGAGGAGGAATCCAAAAAGTTCAATTTTTATGAAATCATCGGCCGCTCAAAAGCAATGCTCGATGTCTTTGAAACCGTAAAAAAAGTTGCTGAATCCTCTGCTTCCATTCTCATAATGGGAGAAAGCGGCACCGGCAAGGAGATGGTGGCAAGGGCAATTCATCACGCCTCAAACAGAGCTTCCGAGCCCTTTGTCAAGGTCCACTGCGCGGCTTATGCCGAAACTCTTCTTGAATCCGAGCTTTTCGGCCATGAAAAAGGCTCTTTTACCGGCGCTCACAAAATGAAAGTAGGGCGTTTTGAACAGGCGGACAGGGGGACTTTGTTTTTAGATGAAATTGGGGAGATCAGCCAGTCTATTCAGGTGAAGCTCTTACGGTTCCTTCAGGATAGAGAATTTGAAAGGGTAGGCGGCACGGATACAAAAACTGTTGATGTGCGATTTATATTCGCCACAAATCGAAATCTGAAGGAGGCGGTTGCCAAAGGCGTTTTCAGAGAAGACCTCTATTATAGAGCCAATGTGATAAGCATTACCGTTCCTCCTTTAAGGGAAAGAAAAGAGGATATCACATTATTGGCCAAGCATTTTCTAAAGAAGCACAGCAATCAGGCGATAAAAGTGGTTGACGGCTTTACGGAGAAGGCAACGACCGCTTTGAACGAATACAGTTGGCCTGGAAATGTCAGGGAGTTGGAAAATGTTATTGAACGATGTATTGTTCTAACCGGGGAAAACACTATTGATGTTGATGATCTTCCATCAGGAATCAAGCAACCCTCAGACGATGAGATTCTGGCCCGTCTTGAGGGAGGGAAGTCCCTTGAGGAGGAGCTTGGGCGTATTGAAAAAATGTTGATTGAATCAGCTTACAGGAAGGCCGGCGGTGTTAAGGCCAGAGCCGCGGACCTCCTGGGGATTGAGAGAAACAGGCTTCGATACAAGCTTCAAAAATATGGTATTGGTGATAAATAAGGGTCAGGTACATGGAAAATGAGTCGTGAATTGTCCCTTACCCTTTT
The DNA here is from genome assembly GCA_964430795.1 of uncultured bacterium. Classification (GTDB taxonomy): domain Bacteria; phylum Lernaellota; class Lernaellaia; order JACKCT01; family CAYSHR01; genus CAYSHR01. The sequence goes on along the minus strand of CAYSHR010000172.1, from coordinate 904 downwards.
ACAACAAGGCTCACGAGTTTATTTTTGACGTAAATCTCTTTTACAAGGCTCTTGCCCTTGAGCCACTGGGAAACATTTTCATTTTCCTTGGCCGCGGAGATAACTTCTTTATCTGAAGAGTTCACGTCCATTTCCACCCTGCCTCTCACTTTTCCATTTACCTGGACGACAATAACGGCTGTCTCCCGGCGAATAAGATTCTCATCATATTCGGGCCATTTCGCGTCAACCACCATGCCGACGTTGCCAAGCTTTTCCCAAAGTTCGTGGCTGACAAAAGGCGCGAATGGCGCGGTAAGCTTTAACAACGCCTCTACTATTTCTTTATAATGCACGCCCTGCTTATAAAGAGCGTTTAGAAATTCCATGAGCATGGCGATGGCGGTGTTGTACCTCAGGTTTTCTATGTCAAGAGTGACTTTTCTTATGGTCTTGTGCAAAAGATTCAAAAGTTCAGGGTCGGTGATCCTGTCGTCGACAAATTGGTTTCCTGTCACATAACGCCAGATTCTCTCAACAAATCTCCTCACGCCGATAATGCCCTCATCTCGAAAATCACCACCCTCCACATATGGCCCGAGGAACATGAGATAAGTTCTGAAAGTATCGCCGCCGTATTTATCCAGAAAAACATCAGGATTGACAACATTGCCCTGGGACTTGGACATTTTTGACCCTTCTTTTATAAGCAATCCATGAGCCCTGAATTTCTTGAAAGGTTCATCAAAGTCGATGTGCCCCATATCTTTTAAGGCCATGGTGACAAACCGTGTGTACATAAGGTGAAGCACCGCGTGCTCGTTGCCGCCAATGTACATATCAACAGGGAGCCACTTTTTGGTTAAATCCTCATCCATGAATTTATCCGGCAGATTGGCCGATGGGTAACGGAAAAAGTAGAAAG
>CAYSHR010000171.1:0-7245 GCA_964430795.1 uncultured bacterium | reverse complement strand
CATATTTGAAAAATACCTTTAAGCCTTCATATAGATACAGGATTAAAAACGGAAGGATCACCGTAAAAAAACGAGGCTCTTTTAGCCAGGGAGTGATAAAAATAAGACCACAGTAGGAGATAGTTATTGTTTCAAAAACCGAAGGTTTTTTTATCGCCTTGTATATAAAACCGGAAATAATCAGGAAGAAAAGTGGAAGGAGAATAATTTGGGTAAGTCTGTTTTTAGAAAACTCATATTTATAAAACAGGCTTTCCGGCGCGAAAATACCACTATTTAGCATATTCATCTTCACCCGGCCCAGCAATGATTTTGAGAGCAGGCTGATCTGCCCTTTATCTCCATCCCAGCCATCCGCTCTTAAAACCGATGTGGACTCAGGGGAGAGGGCGCCGGGCTGGATACTGTTTATATGAATTGCCCAAGGTAGAATCACAAGAATAATAATCAATAATCCCGCCAGCCCCAGTATAGCCTTATTTTTCCATCCTTTTTTCTCTTTTCTTGGAGCAAAAGGCAACCCAATCAAAACTCCAACGGCCCATGCTATTCCAACCTGTCTTGAAAAACAGGTAAGCAAAAGAGAAGCCAGCGTTCCTAAAAGAAACAGTTTATTGCGGGTCTCCAGGAATCTATAGGCTAAAAAAGCTGACAGCAAACCAAATAGAGTAAAAGGCGTCTCTCCCTGGATTCGACCAGCAAATGCCAAAAGACTGCCTGAACCGAGTAAAGCCAAAGCCGGGATTATGGTCACTGATGGGAAGAATCTTTTATACGCCAGGGCGAATGAAAAAACGGTTATGGAAAAAAAGAGCAGCATTGCCAATTTCAGACCAAGGAAGCCCTCCTTGGCAAAAGCCGCGAATGGCGCCAGAAGTACTGGTATTACAGGAGGATAGGTGGTAAAGGGAGGATTTTCCGGATGGGCAATATGCTTTAAACCCATGCCGCCGGCTATTGATTTCGCGGCGATTATATAGGCTCCTGAATCATACCTGGGGTGGATATTATGGGCAAGTCCGGTAAAGCCCAAAATCGAAACCATTAGCGCGGCAAATATTATCAGCCCTGTGGCATTGCTCTTTGTCATGAAAAGAACTTTAACATAAGTGGATGAGAAGTTTATAAGGATTTGTTTTAAAATATATCAAAGATGCCGGCGGGATTGCTTTTTACCAACCTTTATGACAAAATCTACCAATTCCAATCAGGAGATTTTTAAGGAGACTCCAATGAAGCTCAAAATTATGATTATTATCATTTACGCCCTTCTTTCAGCGGCTGGAATTTCCGTTGCCCAGGAATTGACCGGTAAGCAGATTGTGGAAAAAATGAGGGACAGAGGCGCCTCCGATTCCATTATCATGCAGGTACGGATGACCATTACCGACCGCCGGGGCGACAACAGGGTCAGGTCCATTATCAGCAGAATGAAAGACTCAAAAACCGGTGGAAAAACAGTTGTGACATTTGTCAAGCCTGATGATGTAAAGGGGACAAAATTTCTCGTGATTGAAAACAAAACCGGAGATGACAACCAGTTTTTATTCATGCCCGCTCTTGGCAAGGTAAGGCGCATCAGTTCCAAACAGAAATCGGGGAAGTTTATGGGAACCGACTTCTCCTATTCCGACCTTCAGAGTCACGATCCTGACAAAGGTACCCACACCCGTCTTGACGATGAAAATCTTGATGGGAATGATTGTTATAAAGTTCAAACAGTTCCCAATAATCCGGATGACTATGAATACTCGAAAATGATTTACTGGGTAAGGAAGGATAACGACATTCCAATAAAAGGCGAATTTTATGAAGACAGCGGCGAATTGCTTAAAGTTTTGACCATCACAAAAATTGAGAAAAACAAGGACGGTCAATGGGTTATTAAAGACAGTTTCATGAAAAATGTTCAAAAGGGCACATCCACCAGAATGGAAGTCATACAATATCAGACCGATATAAAACTTGGAGACGATTTTTTCACTGAACGTTTTCTAAAAGATGAGTCTAAGCTGTAAAATGGGAAAACGTTTCAGGCGATGGCTGCACTTTGTCTGGTTATTTTTCCTGATAGCCTTGCCTCTTTCTCTTATTTCCAACCTCGCTATGGCTGGGGATGATTCGGCTGACCAGAACGATGAGGAAATGTTTGATCTGGGCGCCATGGGAGATTATGACAACTCGTCAACACCCGCCGCCGGCTCTGAGTTTGGCGGAGTAAACGCGGTCTTTTCCGGAGAGCTGATTAACAAAGCGGCCCAGGATCTTAGAAAAGATAATGAGGAGGAATTTCTTTTTTCCGACATAACCTTTATTTCGGCAAAAACCGCGGTCAATCTCAGTCCCGGGTTCACTATTACCCTTGAAGGGCTTTTTGAATATCATTTTGAGATCAATGAGAGCCGGGACCAGGGAAATTACAGTTTTGATTTATTGGAGGGCAACGGCAAATGGAAATTGGGCCCTGTTGATATAACCATCGGGCAGCAGATGGTAGCCTGGGGAATTGTTGACGGCATCAATCCCACTGACATTGTTAATCCCAGAAATTTCAATCGGTTTCTGGATACTGAGATGAACCTTGGAAAACTTCCAGTCCCTATGGGCAGAGTTGAATATTATATGCCCCATAATTTAAAGCTGGATTTTGTTGTTCTGCCCTTTTTTGTTCCGGCAAGGCTAAACATTGTTGGGCAGGATGTATCCCTTTTTGGCCATGACTTTCCGTTTTTCTTTCTAAAATCAGAACTTCGAAAAAACCCTGACTGGCGAAATTTTGAAAGAGGGCTTGAATTCTATTATCCGGACTGGGAGAAGGACATAGACGCCGTTTTAGAGAACCAGGAATTCTGGGATTTTAACACCAGGGATTTTGATGATGATTTCACTCACGGGGAAGGCGCGATAAGGTTTTCAGGCAGAGCCGGCGCATTCGATTTTTCCACAAGCTACATGTATCTCTGGGATGATATCCCCACCATTCACCTAAACCCCGAGTTTCTCGATTTGTTAACGGCTTTTAGCGACACACCGGCAGGTTATATGCCCATTCCGAATATCGCGAACATAAATCCTGAGGTGCTGGCCAGACCCTTTACTTTGACCCATCACAGAACCCACACTGTAGGCGCGGACCTTGGCGCCTCGGTTGAAGGCTTTGGCTTAAGGTGGGAAGGCGCGTACACTTTTTCCAAATACACCTATACAGAGCAGATGGAAACCAGAACAAAGCCTCTTATGAATTCCGCTTTTAACATCGATTATATGTTTGAAGGGCAGTTCCTGGTTTCCACAGTCTTTTTCTCATCCTCTCTGCTGAATTACAGCAACGAACTTTTTCAGCCCCCTTCTTTCGCCATATTTATGATCATGATGAGAAAACCATGGCTCGACGAAAAACTTACTACCGAATTGGCCGCGGCTTATGATTTCTCATATCTGAAAAAAGAAGATTGGGAGGCGGGGGAGATTTTTAATGAAGGTGGAATGGTCTCACCATTTATTACATACGCCATTACCGATCCTATGAAAATCTCTGTGGGCGCCAATGTTTTGTGGGGCGAGGATTACAAACTCTTTGGAATCATCAAAAACAACACCAGGGCTTTTGTCAGCATGAAATATAATTTCTGACATCCCGGTGTAGACCAAGCCCTAGGGTCTGAACCAAGCAACCCATACCTTTTGTCATTCGTCCCGGCAGGCTGCCCTTAACGGGAACCGGGGGGACATAACTAGTTTCCGTCCAGTAATGGCCCTTTTTCCCAATCTCGGCGTCAATCAGCGGTTTTGCTTGTGCGACGTACAGTAGCACGACTCCGACCAAAACCTTGATTTCCTTGACTTTGAAAAAATTGCTTATTCCTGGTCATAAAACTAAAATCAGCCCTGTCCGGGTTTTAGGACAGGAACTAACTAACTTTTAATGATTTGAAAAAATCTATACTTGACAACTGTTTGGCGCGTCCGTACAATTCGCCATCTTTTAAAAGGTAATGGGGAAAATCGTCCCTATTATTGCTTAGCCAGGGAGTTTGTGAAACATGGAAAAACATACACTTCAGAAATTAACTCTTCCAAAGCTGCGTGAGCATGCTCTTGAGGCAATTGAGGATATTCAAGGCGTTCACGGAATGAATAAGATGGAGATTCTTGATGTTCTTTACAATCATTATGGTATACCCCCTGATAAGAAAGGGAAAAAGCAATTTGATCCGGATGCCAAAAAGAAGCTTAAGGCTTTACAGCTTTTAAAGGCTGAAGCAAACAAGAAGAAAGATAAAAAACAAGCCGAGATTCTTCGGAAAAAAATTCATAGATTGAAAAGAAAAACCAGACAGTAATTATTGATGGAATATCTTGCCGGGGTTACTTGAGAGATTTTCCGACCCGGTCAATTTTGGCCGGGTTTTTTAATAGAAGTCAAATCCTCCATATTGGCCGCCAAAGCCAACCGCGCCGTTGACGCTGGTGGATCGTCTTTCAATCTCCCATAGCATATTTTGATCATTTCTATTATAAAGCTCAACTATAAATGCCCCGCTCATGGCTTGTTTTGACCCGGGAATCATACCTTCGTACCTTGGCACAAGAACATTCATCATACCCTCAACCTCGGCATCAATGGTCAGCACAATCTTTTTTGATCCCTTTATGGCGGTAACAACCAGCCGCCCGGTTTCCAGATCTATTTCTGTATAGAACACTACATTGAGGTCCTGGGATTGGAACTCATACAGCCTCTCCTGGGTTTTATACGCGAGCATATAGGCCGGCTTCTCGGTTACCAGAAAATCTACAACACCACCGGCAAAAGCCACAGCCTCGTTCTCATTGAAAAAGCTGTTGGACTGGGCAAAAAGCCAGGCTTTTGGAAAAACCTCTCCCCAGCTATGATCATTGAAGGCGACGCCGTTGTTAATGTAATATTTCTTGCCCCTCCAGTTAATCTCGCCGGTTGCCCTGGCGTTTAAGCCATTCACATACCAGTTGACAGGCAGAGCTGGAATATTGGTAAGAGAGCCCATGGTCTTAGACCATTTGGAAAGAATCTCTATTGAAAGATTCCAGGAGATGTCACCATTTCTATGAAGTATGGCGCCGCTGATGTGGCTTTCGGTTGCCCTTGATGTAGCGATTTTCACATCGCAGCGGCCAATGGACGCTTCAAACCGCGAATAGGGTACAGGGGCGTAAAGGAAGTCGCCGTCATCAGCTCTGACGTATAAAAAACCTTCCGATGGCTGACCTTGTTCAGCAACGGGATTTATTATTCCGTAGATAAATGAGAAGGATTTACCAGTGTCAGGATCGGTTACTCTATAAGACCAGAATTCATAAAAAGGATTGGCGAATCCATCCCAGTGATAACGGTCCGGGTCAAGGGTCGGCCAGTTGAAATCAGGTTCCGCGTAATCTTCATAGGGCTCCTCATATTCTGAGACGCAACCGGTTATAAGAATAATCAAACAGAAAACCGCCGCGGAATATATCCTTTTCATCCTAAATATCCTTATCGACCCTCTTTGCCATTTTTATATCAATTCCATGACGCTGGATTTTTGCCCGTAACGTATTACGGTTTATCCCCAGGATTTTCGCCGCTTTTGTTTGATTGCCCTTTGCCTGCTTCAGAATAAACTGAATAAGGGGTCTTTCAATAGTATCAATAACAAGGGCATAAAGGCAGCTATTTTCATCGCCATCGGTTTTTAGCACAAGTTCCTTTATTCTTGGCGCGACAAGTGCCTCCAGAGTGGAGTCTTCATTCTTAGGTCTGATCTGTTTTTCCACGGTTTTGCTGTCCTTTTTCCGCTGATTCAAAAAAGTCACCGGCTTTTTCCAAAACTTTTTTTGCGTCTGTATAAGTAAAGAGTTCTCTTCGCATAGCCACAGCGCCGGTCATGCCCCTGGTATACCAAAGAAGGTGCTTTCTTATCTCAAAAAGAGCTTTGGACCGGCCTTTTTTTTCTGAAAGAAGATCAAAGTGGTCCAAAAATATTTTATGAATCCCGATGGGAGTCGGGTCATCAGTAACAGGCAAGCCATTTAAAGAGGCTTTTATCTGTTTAAACAACCAGGGGCGCCCATTGGCTCCCCTGCCGACCATTATTCCGGCGCATCCTGTTTCTTTAAACATCTTTACAGCGTCAGCTCCTGAGGATATGTCGCCGTTGCCGATAACAGGAACGTCAAGAGCCTGAACCAGTTTCGCGATAGCGTCCCAATCGGAATGGCCGTGAAACATCTGGGTTCTGGTTCTGGCATGAAGGATTATGGCGTTTGCGCCTTCCTCTACGGCAATTCTCGCTATGTCAATAAAGTTTATCTCGTTGTTGTCCCATCCAAGGCGGATTTTTACGGTCAAAGGAAATTCCCCAGCGTCTCTGGTAGCGGCTACTATCCGGCCAAAAAGAACAGGGTCTCTCATGAGCATTACCCCGGACCCTGAATTGATAACTTTTTTTACCGGGCATCCGGCGTTGATATCAACAATATCCGCGCCCGTCTCTCGAACCATTCTCGCGGCTTTTGTAAAAGTTTCCGGTTCCCGCCCAAAAAGTTGCGCGCTAAAGGGCTTCTCCTTATGATGATGAATGGCGTATGACATGACATGTTCTCTGGCTTTTTTTCTTTTGACCATAGCCAGGGCTTTGGCTGCCATCATCTCCGAGCAGACCATATCCGCGCCAAAAGATTTAGCCAGCCTGCGCACAGGAGAATCGGTTACTCCGGCCATAGGCGCGAGTATTACACCATCACCAAGGTCAAGGTCGCCGATTTTCAGATTTTTTCTCTTTTCCAAACTCATTTAGCAAGTCTCACCCGAGGGTTTTTTCCTTTGACGATTTCCCCAATTACCGCCCAGGACAATGCCCCCTTTTCCCGAAGTGCATTACAAAAATCATCAGCCTGGTCTTTTGGCACGGAAAAAAGCAGACCGCCGCTTGTCTGGGCGTCAGCGATAATGGTTCGGTAAAATTCCCTAACACCATTTTCAATAACAAGGTGTTCCCTGGCAAAATCGAAGTTTCTTTCTGTTCCACCGGGAATCATTTTCGCCTTTACCAATTCGGCGACTCCATCCATTACAGGCAGTTCTTTTGCGTAAATTACCGCGCTGACCCCGCTGGCTTTACAGATATCCCCAAGGTGATTGACCAGACCGAATCCTGTGACATCAGTGGCGGCGTTAATGGTAAACTTTTTCGCGGCATCCGCTCCGGGCTTATTCAATGCCGCCGC
>CAYSHR010000170.1:0-7252 GCA_964430795.1 uncultured bacterium | reverse complement strand
TCATCATCGTCGTCATCATCATCATCGTCGTCGTCACCCAGATCAAAAACCGTGACATCCAGTTCCACAACTTTACCGTATACGTTGTCATTTTCCACAGCCACTACCAGGAAGAAATATTCGCCGGGATCATCAAGAACAAGAGCGCCGATCCAGCTACCGCTTCCAGGGACATAGCTCATGTCCGTTTTTGTGAATTGCCTGCCGTAATCATCTTTTTTGCGGCTGGCTATATACATGGTGGAGTCTGTGTCGTCTCCTGTTCCATTGTAATCATTGGAAGCTTCCACAGCGAATACACCACCGTAGGGCGGATACAAAAAGCCAAGAATATCGATATCAAAAGCATCATCAGTGGGGGTGTCGTTCATGTAGTTAAGGCCGTCCTCCACCACCCAATGGGAGTTGGCGCCTTCTTGAAATACGCCGCCATAATAAAATTCAAAATTTAAAGAGGCGGTGTCCGACAAAATCAACAGATCCTGGTTTTCAGCCAGAGAAAGATAAGTATCACTGCTATCATCTGCGTCTTCAGTATAGAAATGCCCTGTTTTGATCTTTAGAACGTGTATTGGCGAGACAATGCTGCCCGTCGTGTATCCATAACCCGCGGGCGCGGCGGCTGTTAGCAGCGGCGTCCAGAAATCCTGCCCGGCTGATCCATAATCTCCGTCAAAACGAAATTCGTTGGCGTAATTATCGCTTTCATCCCCAAAGAAATTGATGTAAAGGTTGTCATAATAATAGGTCCAGGAAAAGGAGTTCATGGAAGTGACCGGTCCCAAGAAATGGGCGTATTCATTATAGCCATCGTCGTTGTACCATAAGAAATCGCCGAATAACCGCGTTTCCCAGAAATTATAATCCTCATAATCGTAATTATCAAAATCCCAGGAGTTTCCCGCGCCGTTAATTATAATTGCCGGGAAAAAGTTCCATCTTGCCGGGTTGCGCGCCTTGAACCAGATCATCGGGTCATCAGTCAATGTGTCCAGTTCCGGCAATTCGTCATTTAGACTATAGCCATCGTAATCGTCGCAATAAAATTGGTCTTCGAGAACCATTCGCCAAAAGGATATCTCCGTGTCATCAACCTCCACTGTGTTGGCCCGGATGTCTTGAATCATTATGTCCAGATCATAACTACAACTGGTTTCAAAAACCACGTAGTCGCCGATAATCTTGTTAAAAACGCTGCCCATTTCGGTATGGCAGGTTGTATTGATATATAGCATGCCGTTATTTTCAACGGTTCCGTAAAAGGCTTCGGCGATGTATGCGGGGGTGCCTGAGTGCTCGTCGTACGCAAGCTGATTTATTCTTGCCTCTGGAACCATGGCGTGAAACCCGATGATCTTAGCGGCTTCGGTGGTGGACAGGGTTGTCATGTCAAAATTAAAAGTCGCTGTGTCGTCGGTGCTTGTAAAAATGAAAATGTCATAGGGCGTATAGCCAAGATCGGTATCAAGATAGATTGGCGCGCCCGGATGAGTCGGGTAATCCACCGCGTGAACCGCCACGTTGATGTCGTAGTGGATTTCAAAAACGTCCCTGTAGTCCTGCCCGTTAAATGTAGAGACAAGGGTCAGTATGGCGCCGTCTGCAAAGGTAAAGACATTAGATTCCACAGCGGGCGCGCCGTTAACGGTGAGGGTTACTCCGGCATCCAAAGGGCCGATGGTAAGGTCGGAAGAACCAAAGACAAAAGCCGGAAACGCCAGCAACATCAGAGCCAACGGGATAATAAACAGTCTTGCTTTCATAAACCTCTCCCCTTCATAAAAATAAAAACTCACGAGTCCGTAGATAATAATTGTTTGGATGATATCACGAATTTTCTACTTTTTCACTATAAAGAGGAGCCCTTGGTTTAATTTCTCACAATGGATAATGACGAGTGACGAATGCCCTCACCCCAACCCCTCCCCCAGAGGTAGAGGGGAACTTACAGTAAAAAGTGGGCAGGCTTTTTGCCGCAGGCGGCTCGCCGGTCCCTTTGGCGGGGTATGGGGCAGAGCCCCATCCGTCAATCGGTCAGATCGTAAACAACGATGGCGCCGCCGTCCATGTAATCCACATTGTACTCAATGTCAAAACCGCTGTCCGTGTCGAAAAAGGCGGTAAAGCCGTCTGTGCCGTTGGTTTTTACCCAGCCGTGCATAATATCTTTGCCAAATGCGCTCTCTTTCCATGCCGGGAGCAGAGATGTATCGTCGCCAAGATGGTCCGCCAGAAGATCATAGTTTCCGCTTGCGTCGTTGCTTATCAGGTTAAAGCCGTAATCATAGGTTTTGGGATCGAATTCATTTAGAGCCGCGGTGTTTACAATATATGAAAGATAGACCGCCAGGTCGGCGCCGTCATAAAAGGCCGGCGCGTTTAACAGACTGACCGCGCCCTTTAGACCTTTAGCCGAATACTCGACGGTAATGTCAAAGTCACCGTCAAAGTAAAGCTCCTCGATCATGCCGATGGTTCCGCCATTCATCATTCTGGCGCTCATAAATGTGGGATATTCCAGGGTCTCGTCCCATATTACCTGTATGTCCGTATAATCACCGCCGCCGATGGTTTCAATGTATTCGATAAACCAGCCATCGCTCAATGTGGCGTAGTCGGGCAGTTGGGTGAAATCGCCATAGAGTTTCTGGTCAAAAATATTGTATTGGTCCGCGGCCACAAAATTGAACCTGTATCCGTCTGTCTCGATATCAACAGAGGTGATTTTGTCAATCGCCGCGTCAACCACTGTCTGGATATACATAGCCTGTTTTGTCACGCCATCCTCCGGGTCTTCCCACATAAAGCTGGGCAGCCCATTTAGCGTTATATTGACCAGCCCTTCGTATGTATCAACAAAAACCATTTCCGTTCCGGTCCATGTTGGTCCGGAATCGTCGTCATCGTCATCATCTTCGTCATCGTCATCGTCGTCGTCGTCGTCGTCGTCAGCCCAGACCGCGTCGTCATAATCGTCGTCAACGACGCCGCAGCCGATAAAAGAGACCGCGATAAACAGGGCGAGAATCAATAACAATGTTAAAAAGATACTTCTCTTGCTAATCATATTTAACCTCCAAAAACATTTTTCGAGCAAAGCACGATAAAATCTTAGGGACTTTTTTTCGTTATGTCAACTTTGATATAGCGAAAACTGTAATCGTTCAGTGACAAGGGAGCAGGGCGGCAGGGTTTGAGATCGGGGGACATGACCCCATTTCTCAACAATGGCCGGCCTTGTCAATAATATTAGGGAAATGGGGATCGTGTACCCCGATCTCACTTTTCCCAAAAGCCCCCTTGTAACTGAACGATTACCGAAAACTTTAGCTTTCGGTCACAAGTGTTTTCGCGAATTTCCTCAGTTTTTCCTGAGTGTTATTTTTTATTATGGGTCCATGCCCTGAGCATAAAATATCAATGGTAGGGGGCTCTATTAGAAAATCGGTTACTGCTTTACGGCACTTTTTCACATCTGTGCTGTAGCAGTTGACCGCGAGAAAAAGTTTTGCGGGATATCTGAAAGGAGGGGGACCGGAGAGAAGCACGTCTCCTGAAAAAAGCACTTTCGCGCCCTTGTGTAAGATCATCACCGACCCTTCGGTATGACCAAAAGCCGGTATTATCTCGAAACCGTATTTCCATGGGCCAAACGCGAATGTCTCATCTACTGACGCTTTTGAAGGATGGCGGTCCTCGATTCCGCACAGAATCTCATCAATGATATTACCCATGCCTCTTTTCAGAGGAGCGGGGTTTTTCTCTCCCATCAGATATGGCGCGTCATTTTCGTGGCAATACACCGGGCATTGAAACTTCTCTTTCAGCCACTGAGCGTTTCCGGCGTGATCGCAATGGCGGTGAGTAAGAAGAACGCCGTCCAAATCTCCCGGACCTGTTATTCCCGATCTTTTCAGGCAGATATTCAAGCCGGCTCTTTCCAGCCTGTGCCCTGTATCTATCAGAAATCGCTTTTGGTCATGGTCGGTCATGAGCCAGATATTTGAGGATATGGCCCCATAGCAGAGGCTTATGTGTTTAGTGTATTTTTTCATTTTTTATTTTTCTGGAAGAGCGAAGCCATTTAAGACCTCGACGTTTTCACCGGAAGCCATCCAATCCAAAAGAGCGTCCCGGTTTTGCTCACACTCCAAAGATGGGTAGATGGTTTCAAGAAGATTGCTTGTTTCAAAAGGATCTTCCTTAAGGTCATAGCATTCGTACTTAACGCCTCTGGATGTTGGCATGGAAATCAGTTTATGCCTGCCGTCAAAAACCATTCTGTGCTTGGCGATGTTGACAATATCTTTGTATTTCGGGTCGAGGGTGATTCGTTTTGTCTCAGGATCATATTTGCCCATAACAGAGATATCCGGGTAATCAATTCTGCGCCCCTCAAAATATTCCGGCGATACAAAAGTAAACCAGAGGCCGGATTCCAGAAAGACTCTTTTGCGAAGACTCTTTACTTTGCCGGTAATGATTTCGCTAAGATCATAGCCGTCTATTTCCCCCGGGGCTTCAAATCCAAAAGCGTTATAAAGAGTGGGCGTCAGGTCGATATGGCTGACCATGGCGGATATGGGGCCGTTTTTTGTTCGGTCTCCAATGGCGCCGCCTATACCTTTTGGCCAGTGAATTATAAGGGGAACGGTAATGGTTTTGTTCCCTCGAAAATGGTCGCCATGGCCAATATCATCCAGGTTTTCATAGAGATTTTCGCCATGATCGCTGGTAACAATGATAATTGTGCTATCAAGTGCTTTTCGGGCTTTTTGCGCTGTTACGATGCGCCCTACTTCTCTATCAAAGGCAAAGACCCCGCCATCAAAGAGGTTTCTTATATGCTCCACGTCTTCCATGGAAATATCCGAGGTTTTCAGCTCCACCGGCTTTCTGTATTTATAACGGCCATTATAATTTCTATCTGTGAATTTTTTATAATAGGGATAACGGACCGAAAATGGAAAATGGGTCGGGGAATAAAAAGCCACCGCGAAAAAGGGCTTGCCTGTGCCTTTATCAAGATATTCCAACAGCCTGTCGGTAATCAGCTCAGGATCATTCAAGTCCTCAAAAGCGTCTAAAATTGGAAATATTTCCCGAGCGTATTTGTTGTCAAGGTAGGGCAGGAGCAAAAAATGCAACCTTAGAGCATTGGTCTCGATCAAGGTGGTAAAGAGAAAATCAGGAGCGCTGACTTTTTCAAACCCGGCTTTCATTCTTGGGAAAACATCCCCGGCGTAATCTGAGAAGACCCCTGTTCGATATCCCTTTGCCAAAAAGACCTTTGCCACCGAATCCTTAAGGTCCGTATCCTCCGGGTCCGGAAACATGCCGCGGATGCCGTGGGTATGAGGCGCCTGGCCGGTAAGTATTGAAGCCCAACTCGGGAAGGTCCTGGGCAGAGCGCAAAAGGCGTTGGTAAAGTAAATTCCCTCTCTTCCAAGCTTGTCAATATTTGGGCTGGTCTGTTTGCTGTAAGTATTTAAGCCAAGGCTGTCGGGTCTGATTGAATCTGCGGCGAGAAGTAGAACATTGGGCCTGGATTTGTCTGTTGGTAGCGGCTGAACTCCTTTTGCTTTATCCCAAACACAAAAAGCCACCATGGTGACAATAATCACCGCGAAGATCACAGGGCCGCCCTTTTTATGAATCCTCTTGAATATGGTCAGCAGGGCCGCCAGAAACAATAAAACCAGAAGCCCTTTTGTTATTGGTGGAACCAATATTGTGGTAGCCAATCCCTGAACCGCGGCCAGGGGGTAGCCGGTTTCGTGGAACCACGGGGAATATAACCCAGGCACATTGCCAAGAGCGTACAAAAGGGCAAGAATATGTACGGTAAAAGCGCCTAAAAAACCCGCTAAAAAGCAACGCCCTCTACCGATTCTTTTATCCGGCTTTAAAAATCCACCGCCGACAAGACCGAATATTATTCCCAGGGCGCCGCCGACAAAAAGATATGCCGCGAGTATTTTGCCCTGGAAAAGTATAAGGTGCCTTCCAAAGTCGTTCCTGATAATATTTTCTATGTTTTGGTTGACAACGCCCATTACTGAAAAGCCGCCGTAAAGCCAGAGGCACAATCCAAAGAAACCGGCAAAAAGAACCATGCCGCCCCACATGCCAAACCATCCGGCTTTTATCCCACCGATCCCTTTGGCGCCGGCTTCGCCGGAATCATAATCTCTTTGGGGCATTTCGTTATTTTCTTCTGTTCCTTTTGTCACTTTACATATCCCCAGGCTCTCAAGGCATTTGTTACATGGCCGCCCATTCCAGTTGTGGCCGACTTGGGTCCCGCCCATCGCCAAAGAAACACGCCATATTCATTAGCCGAATCAATTTTCGGCTCGGTTTTCGATCCGGCCAGCCTGAAATCCCTCTCCTTGGCAATGACAACAGGTGGGCCGGGATATGCGATGGAATACTGCCCTACATATATATCGCCTATGTCAAAATCCCATTCCTCAGCCCAGATCGTCAAGGGGTCATCAGGAGGAAATGGAGTAAAACCAAACTGCTTTGTGGCTCCTGCTTCCAGTTTAACGTGGAAAACAACATAGGTATTTTCCGGGTCGGTTATGATTTGATCTTCCGCTGAAAAATCCCTTCCAAGATAGCTGCCCATCTTGCCAAGGGGCTTAACCATTATGGTAAAGGCTCGATCTTCTTTTCCCGCCGCCACCTTAATCTCATAAAGCTCGTTAATCCTCTCGGGATATAAATTCACCCCTTTGCCGCCAAGATACTTAGAAAGATAATCGATCTGATCCAGCCGCCCTTTGGCAAAGGCCATTTTTCTTTTCCATAAGGCCTCTATCAACTCGGGCTCAATCCCAAGGCCGGTCCGGGCCAGATTGGAAAGCTCGCCTTTGTCCTTTTCAAGATCATATATTTCAAGAAAAGCGCCTTTATCAGCAGGAGGGAAACCTTTGAGTTTTTCATACTCATTTTCCTTGATGATAATTTTGTGATCACCCTGACTCATAGCCCTGATCCCGGCGCCTTCTATAAATATGGCTCTTGGGGAACTATCCACGTTGTCCATAAACAGGGCGTGCCCATTTAATACAAAATCATTTTCAAAAGCATCGGAAGGAACCACCGGGGCTGAAGAGGTTGTAAAAATTTCTTCTCTTGCTTTTAAAATGGTGGGATAAATATCGAGGAGGGTTTTTGGTCCTTTGACTCTACTGTCCGGTTCAACTTTTCCCGGAAAGGAAATAATCAATGGAACCCGCACCTC
>CAYSHR010000169.1:0-7259 GCA_964430795.1 uncultured bacterium | reverse complement strand
AAGTAAAAAGGGCGGAAAAGTTATTAAGGATTATTCGAATATCAGCCCGGATCAAATTTACATTACCGCCCTTTTTACTTTGGCCACAGCATGCGCCGTAAAAGAAAAGTGGGGAGGGTTCATACCATTTGAAGGGCATTACCTCAGATTAAAATCCGGCACATATGAGGGCGTCTACTCAAAAGCGCGAATGGAATATCTCAAGAGAAACATCAGCACCGCCCGGTCCCTTCTTTCATCGGCGAGAAATCTTGATAACCGCCGAATCAGGATATCCTCGGACTTCAACGACTCGATCCGTCAACTGGCTGGAGAAAAAGGGATAAACCTCATCGAACTTGAAACCATCTGCTGGGATTACAGACATTTTAACGACTATTGCCATCTTAACCTGGATGGAAATCTCCTTGTGGCGCGAAGGATATTCCAGAGCCTTTTTTCGGAAAACCCAACCAATCCCGGAACTCCCGCCAAGTGGCTGGCAAAAAGGACTACTGATTTCCTCAACCCCATGTTCTGGCTTGGCGTGGATGAAAATATCTGGGCTGTATACACCCAGCGCCCTTATGCTTTAGGAACTATTGTCCCTGATTTATCAAACCCGAAAGACCTTGCTCCTCCAAAAAGTATCTGGGCGGCAAATCGAGCCTATTTTACATGGGCCGGGGGAAACATAGCGGAATTCGAGCTAATGGAAAGGGCTCTTGAAACCGGATACGGCACAAGTTATGAACAAAACGCAAAAGAGGGATTGGGGTTTTTATATCTTAAGGAAGGATTTACGGAAAAAGCCAAAGCCATAAGTCCGGCCCACTTTTATTCACCATTTCCAAATTAAATCAACCCTCTCTTTAGGCAAGGGCGATCCGCGAACCGCCCCAATATTCCGGCACCTTCAGGGGATGGATTAAAAGTTTTTTATTCTTATTCACCGGTGATGGTCACGTTATCGATAATAAATACAGTGTTTTTATCATCATCATTAAATTCCGTCTGGAAGTTAATGTATACTTCCTCCCCTTCCAGGTTTTCAGGAACAACATAGAAGCTTGAGTATTTCTGATAATTATTTGTTGCCGCTGTATTTGAGATGACAACAAACCCCTTGTAAACCTTGTTCCCGCTAACGTCGGTTAACCCAATATGCAACTTGTCATTCGCGGAGCCGGTGTTGTCATCCGATGTCACATTATAATAGAAGATAATATCCAAACGACCAATACCTTCGGGAATATCAAAAGCCTGCTTTAACCTTGGCTCAAGGATATCAGACCCGATAAACTCGGCAGCCCAGTCGCCCTGGAAGGGCAATCGATCCAGGTTCTTCTTCTCTTTAATGATATTGGCGCCCGATTGTTGCCAATATGCATCCTCATCCTCAAAGCCGCCGTTTTCAATCAGTCCCCATTGGCCCTGGTTTGAATCATCGTCATCAGTAGGAGCATCGGAAACCTTGAAGTAAAATCCCAAGGACTCGCTTCTAATGCTGCAATTATCAACCCAGCCCGTAAACACCTCATGGGTTCCAAGATCAAGGTTGTAATCATCCACTGTAATCTTGATTCCAACTTTTCCGTTTGGATCAGTAAAGGAGCAGGGTGTGCCATCAGGTAGAATTTTAGCCACTTCCCAGGCTCCCCCATCCAACTGGAGATAGATTTTCCCGCCGTCCAGGTTGCAATCGTCATCTTTATACAGGTAATAAACCCAAAGTTCATCATCATTGGAAATAATTAAATCCTCTGAGGATGAAGCCGGAATCCCGTTAATCTCAAAATTTAAACCGGTAATAACCGGCGCCTCATTGTCATTACAACCGGGAGCATCAACCTCTGTGGCTTGTTTGCAGGCAGCCCAGGAAAATATGCTTAATCCCAAAATCACAACAAGTAATAATAACATTCTATGGCGCTGCATCAACTCCTCCAACAGTGCATAATCGCAGCGGATACATAAACAAAGTCACCACCCAACAGGCAACTCCATATTACTTACTAAATTAAAAAAGGGGGAATGTCAAATATACCGTCTCATTTATAGTAATCGTTCAGTGACAAGGGGGTAAGGTTTGAGATCGGGGGACATGACCCCATTTCTCAACAATGGCCGGCATTGTTAATGATATCAGGGAAATGGGGATCGTGTACCCCGATCTCATTTTCGCAAGATCGATAAAGGACGATGGCGAGGATAAGAGATAAACAAGCGGGCGGCTTTCACACCGCCCGCCCGTCAATTTCTAAACTAATCTTCTACTGTAAAGTCGAAAGAGCATATGCCCTTCGCACCCTCTACTTTTTCACTTCACAGGCTCAACAGTGACATCAAAAGTAGAGACGCTATTATGCCACTCGCCCTGATTTATATCATAGCAAGAATCATTAAGGACAATAACCCATGGGCAATTTCTTGTTACGTCGTCGGGAATAACCAGGTCCCCGGGATCAAGCTCCAAGAGATAAGGCGCCCCTTCTTCCTCACTGGAGCAGCCGATATCTATTAAATCTATCTGCATATGAACGTACTCTTTCAATTTGCTCATTTGCGCGTCGCCGCCTTCAGCACAACCATCATTAAGGCCGTTGGGGCCTATATAAATATATCCTCCATCGAGGTTGCAGTCCTGATCGAAATATTCAAGGGCCAGGGTCAGGGTATCGGCGGTTGTAATGGTAACGGGCATTTCTACCTCGACATCATTTACAATAGCGGTGACGCTTATCAATTCCGGGTAAATACTGTCAGGAAATCCAAAACAGGTCTCGCCTACAAAGTCATCGTCGTCGCTATCATTGTCGTCGTCATCCACGTTATCGCCATTGTCTTTGTCACACGACAACCCTATGAACAACGCGCTCGCCAATAACAATAAAAGAGCAACTAAAATTATCTTTTTCATTTTTTACTCATACCTGACTCCTTTTTTTGCTCCATCAAAAACGATGGAAGCGGGAGTTATAAATCGCCGCTTTTGCGACTTGTTACAAAGCACGGTTACTATTATACCGTTTGAGAATCAAGGGGTCAATTGTTAAAAAAATACTGTCTTATATATGAATTTTTACTCTTTTCCTAACCTTTATCAGGAAAATCCACTTTTCTCAATTTGCCGATAATCTGGTGCTTGACAGAGACAAAATCCCTATGCCCGCTCATGTCGAGAATGTATGACTCCAATCCATGAAATTCAAAAGGATCAATATATTCAAGTCCATTTTCCGTCTCTTTGAGCATTCTATATTCCAGGTGGGGTGTCTGGGTCTTTCCACTGACTCCTGTCCGCGCGAAAATTGTTCCTACCGATACAGCCGCTCCCGGCTCAATCTTGTCTGAAATAGCGGATAAGTGGGTAAATTGGGCTAATTTTCCAGTTCCAGGATACCTCACTTCAACTGATATTCCGTCTATTTCGAGATTCCAGTTCATTCTTAAAACCACCGCGGGAAAAGGCATAAATACTTCGACGCCTCGCCTGACCCTGAATTTCACTCCTTTATTGGCCTTGGAGCCCGCCCTGTACAGGGCGACAATCTCATCATAATTTTTTAAAGGGCAATTTTTCATTTTTTTCGAAACAGCGGTACCCGCTTCTGTAAAAAATTCAGGAAACTTCCTCTTTTTCTCCCAGAAAAAATAGTAACTGTATGTTTTTTCAAACTTCTGCGATGTATACGTAATTCCATACACCCGAATTTTAAATCGGTCCATAGTCCGTTTGTATAGAACCTTGCAGCTATCGCCTTTTCGAATATCCCGCCTATGGTCCAAATCCCAGAGCAGAGCCTTTACAATCTGAGCGCCAATGTTATCGGCATAGGGTTCGGTGTCGGGCAATATTTTCTTTACCGATGGAATCAGTCCGCCATCAATATAGAAAGCCAGTGTGCAAAAACCATTTTCTTTGAGAAATCCAAATGCCCTTTTTTGACTCACGGGCTCAGGGGTCTTGGGGTCTTCCTCAGGTGTAGCCGGAACCGGGACATCCTTTTCCTTTGAACAACCAAAAGTAAAAGAAGCCATAATAAGAAAAATTAAAAACAGATAGAGATAACGATACCGGAGCATAACACCTATCCTTTTCCAGAAATCCTCACTTCAATAAGTCTCACTGATGTTGCTCTCATCTTTCCAATCCGCAAAAGCCCATTCTGGTGTTTTAATTCTTTATCATTCCATATGTCCTTTATCCCGCGAATGGCGCCCAATTCATCCATTGATATAAATTCTTTCAGATCGAATATTTTTGTAATACTCTTATCCGTAAGATTAAAAAAACCAATAATCAGGTTTTCCTTTCTTCTTCCAATTGCCACTTCCGGAATAAAATCCTTATGTAAATCAACAGACTGCATACCCGAGGTTCTGTAAGCCAGTGCTGTTTTTATAATATCCAGCCTCTGCTTGGAAATAGTTTGTAAGTTATCAGATATCACAAACATCCCCCCGGATAACAAAATCGCGGTGGCAAGAGCCTGTACCTGGTCCAGGGTCATTCGATTTCCATCTTCTCTGACAATTAAACAATCCGGGTCGTTAATAAAAAGATTGTTGTGCATAAACGCCCTGTTTAGCGTGTTAATAATGCTATGCTTTGTAGACAGGGCGTTTCTGTCATCCAAAAGGGTGGTCATGGCTCGGTTTTTCCAGCCAGGGGTCACGTCCATTCCAATTCGCATAGCGTCCACAATTCCCACCGCGGGCAATATGGGGCAACCGCATCCAATGAGAAAGCTATCTTCCCCAATAGATTCTCTAATTATTTCCAGCCCTATTCTTAAAGCCTCGGCCCTGGTCGTATAGGGATTGTGGCGATGGGCCGGTATAGTCGCGGCATATAGAAAATCGATCTTGAAAAGCCTGTATCCCATTTCAAAAAGGGAGGTATAGACCTTTCTCAAATAGCCTTGAGTTCCCGGGTGGGTGACGTCAAGACAATATACCTTCCCTCCCCATAAAGGGTTCCAGCCTCCCTTTACCAACTTCCCGCGATGATCCGTCAAAAACCAGTCTTTATGCTCCTTAAAAAGTTTTGAGCCCGGGCGGGCGTAAAAGGGCGCGGTCCAAATACCCGGTGTAAAACCCGCGGATGAAATGCGGTTAGCCAGGTCGCCCATGCCTGATTTAAATCTCTTGTTTGTTTTCAACCAGTCGCCAACATGAGGTTGGTAGCCATCATCCACCTGAATATACTGAATATCAAGCTGATCTTTTAAATCGGTAAGAATGTTCAAGTTGGCCAGAACCTCATCCTCATTAATCCTGGTGTAGTAGTAATACCAGGAACACCATCCCACCGGCGCTTCTTTGCCAACCCTGGCGCCCATTCTTTTCCCAACGATTTTAGCCCAGACAGAAAGAAGGTCCGCCCCTGCTGATCCAAATGTCAGATAGAAAGGCTCTGTGGATATTGCCTCTCCCGCAAGAACAGAGATGCCGTCAAAATGGGCTCTTGCGAAAAGGTGCTTAAATTCGCCCTTTTTATGATTAACTCCAAGGCTGATGTCGCCAAAAGTTCTCTCCCCTTTGATAAACCCGGCTATTAACGAGTAACCACCGGTATTATTGGTTATCTGGGTTACCCACTCGGAAATAAACTCTCCCTTTTTTTTTGACGATGGGTTTGTGACGTTCTCTTCCATAAGCCTTAAAAAACCAAGTCTTGGTCGCCAGGACCGGCTGTTTACCCGCAAGGCGCCGCTGGCGGAAAAGCTCTGGAACCCCTGTTTAAAAAAGCTCCATTCCATCACCCCATGCCCAAGAGTCAAGGCGCCCTTTTGGGATGACTTGACATCCAGAATTCTTATATGATCCAGGGTAATAGGCTGCTTTGAGAAATTTGTTATGGTGGAAGTAATTAATATTCCGTTTTTGTATCTTGAACAGTCCACGTTTAGTTCAACTTGAACTCTGTTATCCGCCAATCCATCAATTTTGTGAGAAAAAGTAACCGTTATCTCCATTCCATCCATGGATACCGCGTCAGGGCGGCCAAGAACAAGATCAACAACTTTTTTTCCAATAAGAAACCTGGCCGCGCATTTAGGCATAACAATTTTTGACTGGGAGTGCTT
This sequence comes from uncultured bacterium, assembly GCA_964430795.1. Taxonomy (GTDB): domain Bacteria; phylum Lernaellota; class Lernaellaia; order JACKCT01; family CAYSHR01; genus CAYSHR01. The sequence continues at coordinate 1,188 of CAYSHR010000169.1, read as the reverse complement.
GACGCTTTCAATCAAATTTATACCCACGTCATAATCCGCTTTTGCCCGAACACCCTGGTTCTCGATCCGCATAGAATCACCGATTTCCCATGAAAACTAACAATCCAGTAAAACTTCTATAAAAAATCAGCGTACCCAACGGGCGCTTTATGTCAAGGAGATTACCATTGAGCCGGCCATAAAATCTCATACTTCCCGGCTGTGAGGGAAAGCCAGGATAAATTTCCCTATTTTCATTATTAAAAGGATTTGTCCTGTTTGGTAAATGTACTTGACAATTTAGTCTACAAAACGGTTATAATTTTGGTTAATTAGAGTTTCATTTCGTGGGATTTAATATAATCCTGAGGATTGTGAAGTACAAATGAAGAAAACCAGCCTCTCTTTTTATTTAATTCTGAGCGGTGTAATTTTAATTGCCCAGTTTGCCGGCTGCGTAAGTGGAGGGGTGAGCAATTCGGCAGCCCACCTGGAAGAGACTCAAACTCTGTTTGACGCGGCAAAATTCACAGGAGCGGCAACAAAAAGTCCTTATGAATTTTTCAGTGCTGAGATTTATCTCCGTAAAGCAAAAGATGAGATGGAACTCGGGAACGACAAACTGGCGGACATCTACCTGAACATGGCCCACGAAAAAGCCCAGAAGGCATATAACAACGCTAAAAGATATAAAAGGATAAAATGATCAGCCGAAAAGGCATTCAAATATTCCTGGCTCTTTTCGTCTTTATTCTGGCCGGCTGCCAGAGTGATTTCAAACAACGCTATTCCTCTTTGAGATCTGATCTTGAAATCGTCAGAGAATTGGGTGGGCAATGGTGTTCGCCAAAAGACTTTTCCTCTGCCGAAGCCTTTCTCTTTTTCGCCAAAACTGAAGCGGAAAATCGAAATTTCACCCTCGCCATGGCCTATCTTGATTATGTTAAAGGGCACGTCACAACCGCTAAGGCAAACTGCACCGATTGTAAAACCGATTTGGATTTTGACGGTATAAGGGACCTGGACGATTCCGCCCCTTATCGTTCCGAGGATTATGACGGCTGGCAGGACAATGACGGAATTCCGGACCCTGATAATGACGGAGATGGATTTCTGGATAAGGACGATAGTTGTCCCAATTCTCCGGAGGATTTTGACAACTATCGTCCTTATCCAGAAATCCATCTCCGTCATTATCAGGGTCCGGAA
>CAYSHR010000168.1:1870-7268 GCA_964430795.1 uncultured bacterium | reverse complement strand
GTTGATAGCCTCCGGAACAATATCGCTGAATATAAAGTCTACGATAAACTCCATGGCTTCTCGAACCAGGGCATTTACCAGTGTAAAAAGCCAGTCCGGAATGTTCTCCAGATGAAGGGCGAAATCGTATAGCTGAGTGCTTACGTTTTCCATTACAACCGTAGCGCCTCCCTGGCCGTCGCTTTGCGCGGTGGCAAGAGCGGTAAACTCAATGACGCCGGCTGTGGCGCTTCCATCGAGAATTATGGGAATGCCCAGAATCTCCATTTCTCCATAAAGGAAAACAGTGAGGTCGGTTATGGTGGTGTCAATGGAAAGCCCTTCATCCACAGTCTCAAGAGTCATCTCGATATCGCCAATGGTTATGTCTGGAATTTCCAGGGTGACGCCAAGAAAATCGATGATGGGATTTATTTTATCAAGAAGCTGATCAAAGGGAAAATTTAACGCCAGGTCAACCATGGCCGCGCCAAGAACATCGAGAAAGGACTCGGTTACATTAAAAGCAAGGGCGTCTTTAATGGGCAAGTCCTCATTCTGACTCTCGCCATAAATTGCCGTTACCCTCTCTTTTCCGATAAAATCTCCTGCCGCGGCTCGGGCTTCGATGGGAAGCAAAGGGCCGATAGGGTCGCAGGCAACCATGGTAGTAAAAGCGAGTTGGGAATCAAGAGCGACGTTTTCATGGTTAATAGCAAATTCGTCAGGCGCGGCGCCTTCTATTTTTCCTTTTACAAGGACTTTCGTATTGGTGGAAAAAGCGCCGGGGCTTGGGGAGTCAATGGTGATAAGGGGGTAGAGATGGTCATTTTCCCAAGGGTCCGTAACGCCTGTGGATTCGTCAACCGGGTTTTCTCCAGGTTGGTCATATGGGTCCGGGGAGGAGAAAAACTCCTTGTCGCACCCGGAGAATATGACTACCAATAAGAACAGGGCAAAGAGAATTGAGATTTTTCTTTTGGCGGATAACATGCCATCGCTCCTGTGTCAAAGATTGCCAATTATACTCTACCCTCATCATAATCCTGTAAATCTTTTTTATAATATGTATACTTTTATTTATGTTCGATTTAGACGCCGCCATAATTAATGCCAGGAAAATATGTTTCCGACTTTTTCCCGACGAGACCTCAATCGGGAACGTTTTTGCCAATCTTGAATCAGACCATGTTTTACCTGAACAAAAGAGAAGGTTGCTGGTTTTGCTAGGCATGGTTACCGGAAAAGCCTTTATCGGCCCTTCCTCTCTCCTTTTGGACATTGTGGGCTCGTGCAATCTTAACTGCATTTTTTGCAGGGACCATTCACCTTTGATTAAAGGGCGCGAAAAGTGGCGAGAGATGGAGATGAGCTATGAGTTGGCATCACGGCTAATTGACCAGGGGGCTGACCTTGGCGTCTCACTGATATTGCTATTAGGCGCGGGAGAGCCGTTGCTCCATTCCCGTTTTTCGGAACTGGTAAAGCAGGTAAAAACAAAGCCGGTTAAATTCGAGACATTTACAAACGGCTTATTGATGGACGAATCAATAAGAGATTTGTTTCTCGATGCCCATAGAGGGCGGGTCCACTTTTCCATAAGCGCGGCGGATGACCACACCTACAGAAAATTCCGCCCTCAACTTCCAAAAGGACAGTATGAAAAGATCGAAAAGAGCATTTTATATCTGACCAAAAACAGGGAGCCCGGCCTTAAAGTGATCCTGGTTCACGTTATTAACAACGTAAATTTTAATAATATTATCCCAATGATAGAAAGGGCTATAGAGCTTGGCGTTGATGAAGTACAATACAAAATGACTGAGCTTAACGAAATCGGCCCATCGCTCAAGCTTTCAAAAGAGCAGGTCCATTCCCTGGAATTGGAGATGAAGCACGTTAGGCACCTGGCGGATAAAGCAGGCCTGGATGTTCATGACAACATTGATTACCAGTTCGCCAATTATAACCCGGAGTCTGGAAACTACGCCGAGAGTCTCTATGATAAAATGGGATGCAATATGGGATGGGAGCTTGTGCGGGTCAGAAGAGATGGAGAGGTTTCCTTCTGTTGCGGGCTGAAGTTTCTTGACAATCTTTCAAACAAGCCTCTTGCCGAATATTGGAATGGCGCGATTTTGGAAAAAGCCAGAATCATCGCCGGGGATTTTCATAAAGGTAAAAATATGAAATTACCTGATGGCCGTCCTCTTAGAGATAATCAGTGCGACTATTGTTATAACTATATTTCGAATTTTCATACGAGAGACGAGCTTGACAAACTCGGTCTTTTACCTTTGATTGAAAAAAAGCTTAAATGAAAAATGCCGGGAGGATAAATGGGCTTTCTCGATTCTGTTAAAGACTTTTTTGATTTTAAATCATACAGCCCTCTGGCACCTCAAATGGTTCACTATAGGGGGTCCGGCCCTTTTGACGGACACAGGATTCATCTTAGAATAGAGCCTGGAGGCGCGGGTGTATTGGTGATTGACGCGGCTAAGGTAATTCATCTCAACCAGACCGCCTCTGAATACGCCAAGATAATTCTTGAAACCATGGACCGCCCTTTTTCTGAAGGCGACGGTATAAAAGAAATACGGAAAAGGTATAACGTTGACGCTAAAACCGTTTCTAAAGATTTTACGGATATAAAAAAGAAAATTCTTACCCTGGCCAAGACCGATGAGATTTGCCCGGTGTCATACCTGGGTTTTAACAGGGTGGCGCCTTTTTCCATCAAGACCTCGGCGCCCCAAAGAATGGACCTGGCTCTTACTTACAAATGCGATAATTTATGCGGTCATTGCTATGTGGAGCGGGAAAAGAACATGCCTTCGTTGTCTTTTGAAAAATGGCAAGAGGTTCTTATGAAGCTCTGGGAGGTGGGAGTTCCCCACGTCTGTTTTACCGGCGGTGAAGCGACATTGTTTCCCGGTCTGGCCCCTTTAGTGGAATACGCGGAGGAGATCGGGATTGTCACCGGACTTTTGACCAACGGGCGAAAACTGTCTGACCTGGAATATATAAAAAGCCTTACAACCGCCGGCCTTGACCATGTTCAGATTACCATTGAATCCCACCTTGAGAATGTTCACGATCAGATGGTGGCGGCTGACGGCGCTTTTGACCAGACTGTGGAGGGAATCAAAAACTCGGCGGAGCAGACCATCTATCTAGTGACAAATTCCACCCTCTGTAAGAAAAACGCCGACGCCTTCCCCCAGACCCTGGAGTTTTTAAAAGAGCTTGGCGTGGAGAATTTCGCATGCAACGGCTTTATTCATTCCGGTGACGCGGTGGGCAACCCTGACGCTATTGACGAGAAGGAGTTACCCGAGATTCTGGAAAAAATAAGGGACAAGGCCGGCGAGCTTGATATGAGATTCATCTGGTACACGCCGACTCAATATTGCAACTGCAACCCGGTGGAACTGGAACTGGGATTAAAGAGATGCACAGCCGGCGTCTCGAATATGTGTATCGAGCCTGATGGTACTGTTCTGCCTTGCCAGAGCTATTACCAGGGCCTAGGCAATTTTCTTCTCGATAAATGGGAGAGTATCTGGCACCACGAAACCATGGAAGGCATCAGGAAAAGAACATGGCTCGATCCCAAGTGCGACGGCTGCGAGGATATTGAAATTTGCGGCGGTGGATGCCCTTTATATACAAAAAACGGCAAATACCTCTGCTCGGACGCCATGAGCAATCCACCGGTTTAGGTCGCCAATGAATCTTATCGAAGCCCGGCTCCTTGATCACCAGGCCAAACTCACCGCCCCTTTAAGAAAGCATATCTACAGAATCATCGGTCTTCCCCGTCTAAAAAAAGTCGTTGACGTTGGTTGCGGCACTGGAATCATCACCAGGGAAATAGCAAAAAGAGGTGTCTCTGTTATCGGTGTTGATTCTGATCCAAAAGCTATCGAAAGAGCAAGAAGCAATTATCCTGATATTGAGTTTTATCATGTGAAAAAAGGGACGCTGCCTTTTCCCGACAAGAGTTTTGATCTTGCCTTTTGTCATTTTGTTTTGATGTGGCAAAAAGATGGGGCCGGTTTTTTAAGGGAGATGGCCAGGGTTGTAAGAAAAGGGGGCTGGATTGTGGTGGCGGCTGAACCCGATTTTAGCGGTAGAGTGGTTTTTCCGGATGACAATCTTACCGGCGCCATGGAAAGGGCGACAACAAAAATGGGTGGCGATCCTTTTTGCGGTGGAAAACTGCGCGCCCTGTTTTTAGAGGCGGGGTTGGATTGCGAGGTAGGGGTCTGGCCGTCTATCTTAAAGGCGCCCAGCGACAAAGAGGATTTTATCGCGGAGTGGGAATATTATACTGAATTTTTAAAAGATAGCGATGACGCCGGTCTGGTGAATAAGGCATTACCCGAGGCGCAAAAGGCGGACCGTGAGGGCGGCAGGCTGGTTTTTCTACCCCTCTTTTTTGCTTACGCCTGGAAATAAACCAAAGACATTCACTTGACGCACTTTTTTAGGAAATCTACTTTTTAACCACAGCCGAGCATGATGAGCAGGGGTCGGATTTGGTTTTTCCGAGAATTGTGCGTCTGGCGTCAATCATCTTTTTTGAATTCCACGCCGCAGAAAAACCCTGGGTTATGACATTGCCGGCATCGTAATCCATGCTTGAAACATAGCAGCATGGTGAAAGGCCGCCATCGGACTGAATCACCGCCGAGCGCCATGGCCAGAAGCAATATCGCCCGGTATTGTCCTTAATGTCAAAAGAGTTTTCCAGGCGATAAGATTTGTTTTTAGCGAACCATTTATTGGCCGTTTCAGAATCATTTATTCCAAAAGGCAGGTTGGGCTTTTCAATCTCAAAGGCGTCAAATCCCCATTGTTTGTAGAGCTTTTTTGCAAAAGGTATCTGGTCCTCGTTGAAATTAAAAGCAAGGAATTGCCAAATCAGCGCCGGTTTATCTCTCTCAAGTTTCTTTTTTAAATGGGCAAAGCGGCGAACATTTTCCAGCACAAGATCAAAGTCTCCTCGAACCCTGTATGTCGAATATGTTTTGGAATTTACACCATCGAGAGAGACAATAATTCGATCGGTTCCAGCCAGAATCAACGACTCGATAAAGTCATCTGAAATCGGCAAACTGAAATTGGACGAAAAAGTAACCGCGAGGCCGGCGCTTTTTGCCACCCGAACATAATCGGGCAGGTTTTTTACAAGCAGAGGCTCGCCCCAGCAATAGAGAAAAACCTGAAACGATCTATCTTTTATATCCTTTATAATTCTTTCAAAATCAGCCAGGGACATTTTGCCGGTCGGCCTGCCGAGTTTGCCTATTCCAGTCAGGCATAAAGGGCATTTCAGGTTGCACCGATTGATAAGATCAACCGTTACGCTGGGAGGAAAACTTTTGAGCCTTTCCTTTCTGCCGTGATATTC
>CAYSHR010000168.1:0-1860 GCA_964430795.1 uncultured bacterium | reverse complement strand
GAACAAGATTTAATAAACGAGGCAATGTGGCGCCAAAAACAAAGGAAGCCAGGTAATCAAAGACCCTTTTTGCCCTTGTTATAAAAACATCGAGGTTCATTTATAAACTCCAAGAAGAACATCCTTGTCTTGCCACTTCTGGGATTTAAGAATCTTGACCTGTATGTTCAAAAACCACTTGTCAATCCTGGAAATCATGCCGGGATCAGTTGTGGGATCGCACACTCCAAAGTCGGAAAAAGAGCAGACTTCCCTTATAGAAGCATACCATTTTCTGGTTATTGGGCCGGTGGGAGAGAGGGCGACAATGGACTTATCAGACCCGGGCAACCCCGGCACAAAAATCGAAATCATGTCAAAACGATGAGCGGCAACCTGAATCATTAAAGCCCAGGCCATGGGTCTTAAGGACTCATCCGGAATGGCTACAGCCATGAAACCACCATAGGGCACAGTGTCGATCATAATCTTCGCTCCTTCTTTCAGAGGGACATCAGTGGTGGGGGGACCGTGAAGAATGTCGCTGTGCCTTCCAAAAGCCAGGTAAAAAAACCGTCCTCGCCAAGAGAACTCGTTGTCGTCATACCCAATGCCGGTAGCAGAAACAAATCCAGTCAGGGCGGCCATGATCACTACTGTTAAAATGGCGACCTTTTTGAACGGAGCTTTTTTAATCATCATTATTCCCGCCCCGGTTATAGCTGCGCCTATGGGCAATATGCCAAAATTGTAGGCGACTTCCTTTGTGGCGATGAAGGAAAAGATAAGTGTTGGACCAACAAAAGCAATTAGGATGGCGCTTTTTTCCTTTGCTTTATTAACGATAAAAGGAACAATGGCGATAAGAAGGGCAAGAGCCATAAAGCCACCGGCCTGGCGCCTGCCATATTCAATAATGTAAAAAGCCCACATCCGCTCGGGCCATGGCCAATAAGTGACCACGTTAAGAGCGTCATTGGCGATATTTCCAAGAATATAATCCCAGGTGTTCAGGATATATGTGTACACATATCCACCGGAAATAACCAGGGGCGTCGCGATAAAAAGAAGGAAGCTTCCCGCTCTTCTTAATAGATCATGCTTGTCCATGGCGGCTCTGTATATTGCTTTTATGAAAAGAAAGAGAAATGGCGGCAGCATAATAAGTACCGGAGTGCCTCTTTCGCTCATAATGGCCAGGCCTACAAATATGGCTGAAACAAAGGCGTAATGAGGTTTTACCATATCCTGGGACTTGATCATAAACGCCAGGGCTAATATCTCGAAGCCGGCGGCCAGAACTGATGTGTTTGACGTGTGGGCAAAACCGAAAATCAGGGGATAGCATCCAGCAATGAACATGGCTAGAACACCAGCCCTGTTTCCAGCGGCCTGGCCGGCTAAAAGAAAAACGCCTATCAGCATAAGCAGAAAGCCTATGCCCGGAACAATCTTTAAAGATTGCCAACCGGCTTGAAATATATTTGACGCGATTTGGTACAGCCAGAAAAAGGCCGGAGGGGTTTTCATGCCTGGAGAAATAATATGAAAGAAGGAGTTTGTCAGGCCATCTATCCTATCCCACTGAACCGCCCACCTTATGGCGTCCTGGGAGACATCCATCTCATCAAGGCCGTTGGGCAGGTCGGATAGAGATTGCCAAAGTATAAGGCCGCCCATGTGGAGGCAGAGTACCAAGGCAAAGGCGATCTTCCAGTTAAATCTCATTTATATAACCTTAAAAAACTTAAGCCGCCCTTTACCTTCTGCTTGAACTCTTCCCAGGTTGAGGTCTTAAGGAGACTTCGCCAGATATATCCGGGACTAATTCCTCTCCGGCCAGCTCTGCGCCCTTGCCGTAGCTCAGTGAGACGTTCTGTG
>CAYSHR010000167.1:0-7311 GCA_964430795.1 uncultured bacterium | reverse complement strand
CAAGCGATGGCGCGGGTCAAAGAAAACGGGTGGCGCGGGTCAAAGAAAACGGGTGGCGCGGGTCAAAGAAAACGGGTGGCGTGGGTCAAGCCTCAGCTTGCCCACGAATGATAATTAACGAATGTAACAAGAGCTTATCTTAGTGCCATTCGGTCATGTCCCCCGATCTCAAATCATGCTATCGATAACTGACCGATTACTAAGCCTGTTCCTGTGAGACAGAAAGGATATTGATGGCTAAAAGGAAATGCGGCAACTGTGGCGCCACATTAAAAGCCGGTACACACTTTTGCGAGTTTTGCGGAACCGATTGGGCGCCTCCGGCAAAGAAGACCTCTTATGGGCCAGGCTCAAACTATGATGATCTTTACAAAAAGAATCTAAAGGAAGGCAAAAGACTATTTCAACCCACCCCAACATTAAAGCCGGTGGAATTTCATAAAGTTGTAATCGCCACCTTTCTTTTCCTCTTTTGCGCTCCTGTTGCCATTATTTATATCTGGAGCGGAACTTCATGGAATAAGAAGATAAAATTATGGATTACCGCCCTGTTTCTAACGCCGGTGGTTTTGATCGGGATTTTCGGATTTTTTTATGAAACCATATACGCTGTAAGAATGGACGCTCCAAAATATTCCACAAACTCCTTAAAATATTCCGCCCGTCCCACACAAAACATAAGTCCCGAGGAAATCTACAAGGAGATGAGGGCAAGCACGGAAAAATCAATCTCCTTGCGAAAATCCCAATGGATGGAGAAATTTCAAGGCCGGTGGGTGGAGTGGGAAGGGGAGGTATTGTCCATTCAGGCCGATAACAGCCAGACCAATCAGGTGACAATAAAAACCCAATTGGACCAACCTTTTGAGATACAGATTTATTTTGATCCACTGAGCTACCCGCGACTTAACCAGGTTTTGGCTGGAGACACAGTAATTATCAGCGGTCAATTATGGGGCTATTACTTTTTAAGCGATATGATCAGGATATCTGAAGGGCATCTTGTAAAACATATAAAAGTCCAAAAAACAACAAGCCCCTGATTTCTGGAAAAATATCTTTTGTATTGGCGACCTTCTTCCGATCTAAATAATACCAGGTTCTTTTGGGAGGCTATATGGAACGCCGAGCAAGCGACCGGATAAAAGGGTGGGCCCAGGCAAAGGTCAAGTTTTCCGGCGCCGTGAGCATCGCGGTGGCTTTAAACATTTCCGGAACAGGCTTGTGTATCGAAAGCCCTCTTGAGGTTGCCAAAAAGGATAAGCTGGAAATTACCCTCCATGCTCCTGACGCTATAGATCCAAAATTGCACACGGAAGTGATGTGGAGATCAAAAATTGGATCCCATATCTCAGGACTCCCCAACAGAATCGGCTTGAAGGTATTACAGATGGAAAACATCAGCAAGGAAGATTTCTCCACTTTTGTCGGCAGCTTCTCAGACCAGTCTTTTGAACTGTCAAGGATGTCAAGAATCAAGGTGGTGGTTGAGGAAAGGCATGAAATGAGGGGGCTCAAAATTCAGTCCCTCTTTTTTGGAGGATGTTACCTTCATCTTGACAAAGGAATGCCCAAGGTGGGCGAAATCCTTACCATCGCCATTCATATTCCCACATCCAATTCACCTGTCAAATATGAAGGGAAGGTAATTTACATCATCAATGACCAGAGAGCCCGGGCTCTTGGTGTTGGAATCAAAAAGGGCTTTGGGGTTCAGTTTACAAAAGAACTTGCTGGGAAGAGCGCCGCTCTTGTGGCCTATCTGGGCAAAAACGAGCCGGTTTTCGGAAAGAGTTGATCTAATTTCAGGGTAGACAATCCTCAAGACAATCCCACTGGTCAACCATGCAAAGAACATGACAACCGATCTCCAGGTCCCCGCAATTATCCTGGCAACCGTGGAAATCGTCAAAGCAACTTGTACCGCAATCATAATCTCCGCCGCAATATTCGGCAAAGCAGTGGGCAAAGTCATCTTCGCAATCCCTGATACAATCCTGGTCTTCACCGCACCAATCCTTGCAGGTCATATATATTTCCGTGCAGCCATCATCTGAAAGACAATCAAGATAATCGGGATTGCATACATCAACCACGCACGACCATGTGTCGCAATCAAAAACGCACGCCAGGTAATCATCGTGACAATCCATGTCTTTTCCGCAGAAGAACGGATCATCGTCGTCATCATCGCCGCTGTCATCGTCATTTACTCCACCGCCGTTATCATCATCGTCATCCAGGTCAGGGACTTGCTCATCGTCACCGGTGTCGCAGGTTATTAGAAAAAGCCCTGAACATAGGGCGAAAACCAGAATTAGAAATGCAAAAAAATAAACTTTCATAATACCGTCGAAGTCATTTATGTTTTCGTTCCTTTTTAAAAACCTGAAAACAGTTTAACATAATTATAAAGAAAAAATATGGAAAAACACTTTAACATAATGGACGCGCCTGCTATCTTGTTGCCCTGCTGTTAAATCAGAATAGGGAAAATGATTAAAATATTACTATTACGATTTATGCTTTTTTAGATCGTGAAAGGAGACACCCATGATATGGCTCGCGTTATTGGCTTTTCTTATCGGCATTATCGGGCTTATAGCCAAATCAAAACAGGACCAGTTAATTGGTGAATTGAGATTGGCGGCAAATCTTTTTGGGATAGGGGGCATTATCGCCGGCTTTGGGCTTTTAGGCGCCAGCGCTTTAACAATAGTACCTGCAGGGCATGTGGGTGTTCCTGTTATCTTCGGCAAGGTGCAGAACATATCCATTTCAGAAGGTCTTAATCTGAAAAACCCCTTTGCCATCGTTGAAAAGCTCTCTGTCAGAACAGAGACCTACACCATGTCCTCAGAGCATAGCGAAGGCAATATAAGAGGAGACGACGCTATCAAGGCTCTTTCAAAGGACGGGCTGGCTCTTCCTCTGGATATCACCGCCGCTTTCAGATTGGTGCCAAAAGACGCGCCCTGGGTTTACAGGAATTTTGGCAAAGGCTATGTTGAAACTATTTTGCGCCCGGCTGCCAGAACCGCTATCCGGGACGCCACGTCGAGGTATACTTTTCAGGAATGTTATTCCACCAAAAGAGAGGAACTTTCCATGACCATGGAAACTCTTCTGGTAAAGAGAGTAAAAGACCTTATCTCGAAGCGCCTTGAAAAAGACGATATTATCGGTTTTGCCATTGATCAGGTAATGCTCAGGAATGTGGCGCCGCCTCCGAAAGTAAAAAGCGCTATTGAAATGAAACTGGCCGCGGAGCAGGATGCCCAACGCATGGAATTTGTTCTTATGAAAGAGCAAAAAGAGGCTGAGCGCAAAGAGATAGAAGCCGGCGGTATCAGAAATTTCCAGAAAATTGTAACAGAAGGGCTCACCCAGCCTTACCTTACATGGAAGGGCATCGAGACCACCAAGCAACTGGCCGCGTCGCCAAACAGCAAAATCGTTGTTATAGGCGCGGGAGATAAAGGGCTGCCCATTATTCTTGGCGGAAATTAGAGCAAAAAGGAGTTGCAACCGACTACCAATGTAAAAGCCCTGAGGCGTTTATTACCTCAGGGCTTTAAGAACCTGTAATTTTTTCGTCTATTATTTAGTTTCTGTCCAGGAACGATTTAAGACTCAAAGCAATCGATCATGTCGGCCTGAACCGCGGCGTTGCAATTATCCCAGGTGTCTTCCGGGTCGCATGATTCGCCCATGCAGGTAAAGAAACCGCCCATGACCTCTTCCATACAGTCAAAGTCCATGCTGTCGGCAAATTCTTCCATGGTGCCCTCGTAAGCGTCAACCCAGGACTGGCAAAATTCTTCAGCGCTTGCGGCTCTCTCAGTCTCGGTCCAGTCGTAACCACAGTCGCTCCAGTATCCCACACATCCTTCATAGGCCTGTTCCATCATGGCTTCGGCATCATCGTCATCGTCGTCGTCATCATCATCGTCAACATCATCGTCATCGTCATCGTCATCGTCATCGCCACAGCCAATAGCCAGGCTTAAAGAAAGGGCGAAAACAATCATCAAAATAAGCGCGAGAAATTTGAAATCCTTCATTTAGTGACTCCTTTTATATGTTGTTGATTTCAAAAGTTTATAAAAATGAGCATGAAAAATACTTCCAGGCCCACACCCGTATTTATCAAAGGGCTACTGACATTGCCCTTTTAAAAATCAAAGGAGAACATGGTGTAAACCGTATGCTCACCCAAGGTTGATTTGCTGCTGTCATATTCACTAGCGATGTCGTGGTCAGCGGCGGATTTCTGGGTATTGGCAATGGCCAGTTCATAGGCGAGGTTTACCGAGAAAAAATCTTTAACAACATATCCACCGCCTAAAGCAACATGGTGCTCGACAATAGCCGGAAAGACCGGAAAAACCGTTTCGTCCGGAACCGGGTTTTTGCCAAAGTTATAACCTGTGCGCAAAAAGAGATTGCTGTAAACTTCATATTCCGCGCCAATAGAAACCGTTATCTGGTCTTCCCAGTCAAGGGGAATTTCAGCCTCCACGGTTTCAGAACCCATCATCCTGTTGATATTGTCGCTGCTGCCGTTTTTCATGGTCATCTTAAAGCTCTTCATTGTATTGGACCAATTGATCCAATGAACGTCCAGGCCAATCAGAAGAGGATCGACCGGGCGCACGGCAATGCCCAAACCAACCTTCTGAGGCCACGCGAATTCAATTTCGGCATCATATTCAGACTCGAAGCCCTCAGCGGGGTTAATGCCGTTGGAGGAGTAGAAATCATTGATTCCCTGGAGTATCTGTTCATCAGTGGCGCCGGCCATTGACGGCATTGCTCCAAAAGCATCCATCATCTTGGGTCCGGCGTGTGCAAACTGATCGTCCATGTTCATGGTGGCGTCGCCGGTAAAAGTCAGGGTAGTCTCCATGGTGTAAGTCAGGCCCACTGAAACCATCTCGTGGGGCATAAAGAGAATGCCGAATTTGCCGCCATATCCTAAAGCTGTGGCGTTTTCCAACTCAGCCATAGCCGTCACCTCTTCGTATCCAAGCATGCCGCCAAAAAGCTGCCCATATGATGTTGTACCGATGTTGCCGCCGCCCATGTCCATCTGAGCTGTGCCTTTCATCATTGACGGCGACACACTAAAGGGCATCTTCATCCCCATCTGAGCGTAACCAAAGTTGAAAGCCAGACCAAGAGATATCATCTTATGAGGGCGGTAGGCGACAGCCGGAGCGATTTTCATATAGGCCAGTTGTGAATTGTAATCCTGTTTTCCAAGAACCGGGTGCACAAGCTCGAAATCCGCGCCCATGCCGCCCTGGGCGAATATTCCAAGCCCCAAAGCCACCGGCACGCTGTCAAAACTATAGGCGTAAGAGATCATGGGCATGGGAAACACCTGAAAAGCGCCGTCTTCATCATTAAGGTCGTTTTCATAATGAAGAACCGGAAACATCAGCGCGGCGCCAAAATCTATTCGGTGTCCGTTTAGCTGAGTCAATCCCGCGGGGTTTGTGTTTATAGCAGTCGCGTCAGTAGCTACAGCCAGATCCACCCCTGCCATTCCCGCCGCTCTGGCGCCCCATGCCAAAGTCTCCATTCCATTTGTCGCCAATGCCCCCGGCGCCATCAGTCCAACAATAGCAAGGGCGAAAACGAATATTTTTAAACTTCTCATAAACCTCTTCCTTTCCGTAGTATTGGCGCCGGCTAATTATTGAGGCTGCCTTTTACACAAATTCCCTGGAAACGCCACGTTTTAATCCCTTTTTCTCTTTAACGCGATGAATCCTACTATCCTGTTTCAGGAAATGCAACTGTTTTTAAGCAATTAAGCAAATTGTAAATAAAAGAGAGGGACAATGGAAAACCAGCTAATTCCTAATTCCGGGGACAATACCGGATTCAACGACCGTTTAGCCCTTCTCGTTTAATATTCCTGTTTCTATCTTGTTAGTCAGAAAATATGTCAACAAATAAGCATTATATCATCGGAATTGGAAACAATAAAAAATCAAAGAAAACCAATATCTTCACGGAAAGGATAAAAGGCACAATATCTTGTATTTGTTAAAAATCAATATACATTCTGTTGTATTTTTTTCTTGCCACACAGGGTCTCATATGGTAGTCATTTACCCATCATTCCCACAGCGGATATTTTTTGGAGTAATTGGAAAATATGAGAATAAATGAAGTCGAATTTGTTGGATTCAAATCTTTTGTTGATAAGACCAGATTTATATTCAAGGACAACATAACAGGCATAGTCGGACCCAATGGTTGCGGCAAGTCCAATATTGTGGACGCCCTAAAGTGGGTAATGGGTGAGCTTTCGGCCAAGTCTCTCCGGGGCGCCTCCATGGAAGATGTGATTTTCAATGGCACAAGCTTAAGAAAGCCTCTATCCATGGCCCAGGTCAGTCTGATCTTCTCCACTGAGGATGGGATTGTGCCGGCCGGTTATGAGCTTTACCGGAACATAGAGATCACCAGGAGGCTATATAGATCCGGAGAGTCGGAATATCTGATAAACAAGCAACCTGCCCGCCTGAAGGACATCCAGGAGATGCTCATGGATACGGGCCTTGGCGCAAAGGCTTATTCCATAATCGAGCAGGGTGAGATTTCAAGGGTTATTTCCGCAAAACCTGAAGAGAGGCGTCTTTTAATTGAGGAAGCCGCGGGGATCACCAAGTTCCGGGTAAAAAGAGACCAGGCTCTTAGAAAAGTCGAACGCACTCTTGCTGATCTTGACAGGGTGCAGGATGTGGTGGGCGAGATAAAAAGGCAGATGAAGAGCCTTTCACGCCAGGCGGACAAAGCCAGGAAATATAAAGAGTTTAAAGAGGAACTTCGAGAAATCGATTTTGAGCTTGGCGCGAGAAAACATGGGTTTTATCAAAAGAGAGAAGCAAAACTGAATTCGGACCTTGACCGGCTAGGCACCTCTAGGGAAAAGACTCTTCACCATATCGAGACCGGCGAATCGGACCTTGCCCAGGCTCGCATTGCCCAATCTCAAGTTCAGGTGGAAGTGGAAGACGCGAGGTTAGCCCTTTCCGGCGCGAATCAACAGATAAGAGACCTTGAGAACCAGAGGAATATCCTTGACCGAGACATTGAGAACGAAACCGCCAAAGCCCGGACTTTCAAAGAGGAGATTATCAGAGTTCGGGAGCGAATGGAAATCCTTGAAAAGGCCGCCGTTGAGGATAAAAAAATGGAGGACGCCCTCTTTGCAAAGGCCGGCAGTAAGCAAAAAGAGTTGGAGAATTTTCAGGAAAAACTCATAGAACTAAAGGAATTGATGGCCGCCAAAAC
>CAYSHR010000166.1:0-7350 GCA_964430795.1 uncultured bacterium | reverse complement strand
GACCCAATCGGCCGGACCCACGTTGCCAACAAGCTCACGATTGTATTTATCCTCAGGAACTATTTTCACTGGTTCACTCATTGATTTATCTCCTTGTTGTTTCCTGTCCCCATGGTCTGTTGACCTTTCTCATCCAGCTTTTTCTTCGCCCTTTTTACCATCACCACAACAATCATAATCATGACCAACAGCAGGGCGAGCAATCCCCAGGGCATTTCGCCTTTTTCCACGCCCTTGGTCAGAGCATCGGCGCCCACTACATAGAGAACTGTTCCAGGCAACATGAACAGCCAGGAGTAAAGCACGTATGTCCGCAGCCGTACATTGGTCAGTCCAAAGCCGTAGTTGAGCAAATTGAATGGGAAGATGGGCAGAAGTCGCGTCAGGGCCACCATCACTCCCCCGTGGGTTTGGGTGAGTCGGTCCAGCTTTTGGAAGGTTTCCTTGGTGGACAGCCAATTTGCAACGGCGTCCCGTGCGAAATATCTTCCGATAATAAAAGATAATGTCGCGCCCAGAGTCGAAGCAATGCTGACTGCAAGAACGCCCACAAGGGATCCAAACAAAACGCCTGCTGAAATGGTCAGAACCGAACCGGGAAGAGCGGCCACCACGGCAGCGGTATATAGCAGCACGAAAATCACAGGCCCCCATGCTCCGAGGGTCGCTATCCAGTCCCGTACATGGCCAAACTTCTGACCCAGGCCTAAGGCTTGAGTCAGGACAAGGATGCCCGCGATTACCATCAGCAGGGCAACCGGCCTCCAGAAACCGGTTTTAGTCGATTTTGGCAAAGTTTGATTTTCAGCCGGGAGAACTTGATTCCTATTTGTCGCCATTTCAATTTCCTTTTCTTTCATTCAAGGTCCAATTGTATTTCAGGAAGTGAATGGAATATTTTCGCGATGCCAAAAAGTCCTGGTCAGCCTCTTTCAAATAAGGTCGAATGAAATTTAGTACGGCATTTTCAGAACCGCCAAGGTTGGGGTTTTTGTCTTTCGCGCCGTAAGCATCAACAAAGTCATCACCAAACCATTTGAATATGGAAGAGAGGTAAACCCGATGGTTTTTGCTATCAATGCGGACGTTTCCCGCCCTTTTTACAAAACGACGTGTCTGATCGTCGAGTTGGGCGCTCAACCGATCCCCTGAGTAAGGTTCATTGCGTATAGGGGGGCAGCTCATGGCCGCGCAAACCAGAGCCATATGAATACGCGGTTCATTAAACCGCTTCCGCAATATCTTATGTTCGATATGGTTCAAGGTCATGGATTTCCCCATTATGTTAAAAGAGAGCTCGTCCCACACTCCGGGTATCTGTCGAATACTGTTTTTCGGATAGATGACGGACTTTGTGAATGAGGACTTGATGGGGTAATGATCGATGATCACCCTTAATGTCAGAGCGTTATAGGCATTGATCCAAAAGGCAATCTTTTCCGGATTGGACCAATTGTTGTATGCCTCCCCGGCAACATCCTCCAGGGAACCGACAAATATGTCTAAATCGCCTCGATCCCCTTTTAGGCCCCGATAATCAACCATTCCGCCATCACCCACATATAAAAGGGCTTTAGAATAGCTTGAAATATCCATGGCTTCGCTAAAAGGAGGGTATGCTGTCCAGGCAATTAAAATCCCAAGGACCGTAGTAAATCGAAATAAATTCTTGTCCTTATTTGTCCTCATCGCCGAGTCCTTTCGAATTGTTTCTCAAATCAGTTATATGGGTGAGTCGAATAAGAAATGAAAAGATTACAACGACCACCGCGTTTTCCTGTGTAATGATTGGGAAAAGCCCTTCGATTTTGAGGATGGGAATTGAATTTGTAATAAAACTGATCCTGCTGGAAAAGTAATGGTTCGCCCCGGGTTTCCTGAACAGAAGCGGCACATTGGAATTACCCTTTGCGCCGCTTCTTTATTTATTTGGGCCATGGCCGTAAGATATTAAATAGTTCCCGTCCCGAAATGGTCCTTTTCCACGATCTCGGCGTCAATGGGCGGTTTTGGTAGTGGGGAGTACATGAGTACGCCTCCGCTCAAAACCTTGATTTCCTTGACCTCGCGAAAAATTGCTCATTTGGGGTCAGGGAACAACATAGGCACCCAACCGAGTTTCGGGATGGGTGCTAAATAGTAATATGAAGCTCGCGACTTGTCCTTTACTCATATATACGGTATATGGGGCGTGGAATAAATTTGTAATCAAATTGTTTTAGTCTTTTGGAGATATTATCTTATATGGACAATACCAAGGAACAGTCACCGGAGCCGTTTTTATGGCTGGAAGAATACGGAGATTATCTGTTTCGCTTTGCTGTTTCCAGAGTTAGAAACCGTGAAACAGCAGAAGATCTGGTTCAGGACACTTTGCTCGCGGCAATTAATTCCATTGATGGCTTTTCAGGCAAATCCTCCAAAAAAACCTGGCTGATATCCATCTTAAAGCACAAAGTAATCGACTATTTTCGAAAAGCGAAGCGCGAAGTTTATCCCGAGGAAGATTCGGCTTTCGATGATCTTTTAAAAAAGTCTTTCAATCAAAAAGGGCGCTGGCGCGTCGGACCGGAAAAATGGTCCTATGACCCAGCCACAATTTTTGAGCGTAGCGAATTCTGGAAATTTTATGAACTTTGCCTTGAATACCTTCCATCAAAACAAGCCGCGGCCTTTACTCTTCGAGAAATAGAAGGGTTAAATGGAAAAGAAATTTGTAAAATCCTGGACGTTACCACGACTAACCTGGGAGTGGTCCTCCACCGGGCTCGGATGAGCCTGCGTAAATGTCTGGAGGAAAACATGATGGAGAAAGGGCAAGGCTCCCATGCTCAATTGTAAACAAGCAACTCAGCTAATGTCAGATTCCATGGAAGCCCCCCTTTCCTTTGGGAAACGGATCGCCCTGATTATACACCTAATGATGTGTAAGTATTGTTCCAGAGCATTAAAGCAATTCAAATTCCTACGATCCGCGGCCGGCAAATTTGATTTGAACGTCGATAATATCCATTCAAATGAAACTCTTTCAGATAACGCCCGCGAGCGCATAAAAGAAAACCTGAAAAAGTTATAATCTACGCCTTACTACCGCTATGCTTTTTGTCGTCCGGGATAGCTTTTGTCAGCATAGAAAAATAATCAAAGATATGTTGCTTCCGGTGATCCGCCACAGATTCGATGATCTTTAAAAAAATGGACAGGCCCTCCCTGTTGATACTTGAGGCCACATGGGTTTCTTTAGGGGTTAGAAAAAGAAGGCGGGGCGACCATTGTCCCCGCTCTTTTCGGTTTGTGATAGGGCGTAAAAACCGGCTGTTCTCAGGATCGCCCAAAGGCGCCAGAGCCTCGGCCGCGCTCTACAGCCTCATCGAAACCGCCAAAGCAGGCGGCCTCTAAAAAAAAGAACTCACCCTGCCTGACGACCCCAGTGGGGTTTAATTGACGCTTACATTACACGGAGTTTAATATTTTCATTCGACATTTACACCATCCTTTATATACAATGGGTGGGCAAATTTTTATTTAAGGTAAAAGATGTTTTTGATTCGATTATTGGTTTTAGTGTTTATCCTGGCAACCATGGGATGCGAGATGACCTCTTTGGGGCCGGACACTTCCGCCCTTGTTGACGGCGCCGGAGAAAAAAAGGACAGCCTCGATCCCACAGACGACGCCTTCTTTCGCCCGGGTCCTATTGGTCAGGGAAGATATGTGTTGCCAAACGGACGCATGGTAAAGCCCGCGGGTTTTTTTACAGAAACCCCTACTTTCACCATTGACGCCAAGGTATCTCCAGACGGAGGGACTGTGGTGACCACCGCGACACGGGGCGCGGCCGTTAATATTTATGATGTGGCGACACAGACAATTACACAACAATTTTCCCAAGAGGTGAACCACGCTTTTACCGGAATCGTTTTTAACGCTGCCGGAGACCGGTTCTGGACAAGCGGCGGCGGCGATCACTCCATTTATGAGTTTGATTTAATCGGAGGGACGGCTGTTTTTTTAAGAAGGATACCTATGCCCGGCTGGCCTTCAGGTCTGGTGCTGTCTGAAAATGAAAATTATCTGTACACCTGTCTCTACCAGAACATGCGAATGGTAAAAGTAAATATCGCCACCGGCAAGGTGGTAAAGAGCTACCCAGCCCATCGCTATCCCTATGATGTTGCCGTTATGCCTGGAGAGAACATTGGCTTTGTTACAAACCTCGGCAGGAACATGGTCTCTGTTTTTAACCTGAACACCGAGAAGGAGATTGCCACCATCGATGTTGGCCGGCACCCTGAAGAATGCAGGCTTTCGCCTGACAGTAAGCTGCTCTACGTGGCCAACACCGACTCAGACAGCATCTCGGTTATCGACACCGCCACATACACTGTTATTGAAACATGGGACCTCCATGATGATGAGTATGAGACCCTTGGCGCCATGCCGGTAGCCATCGATCTTTCCCCTGATGGTTTACGAATGTATGTAACCTGCTCCGGTTATGATTCCGTTGACGTTCTCGATACCGGGACAGGAGAAGTAATCGGCAGAATTCCCACAGGTTGGTATCCTACGAACGGGTCGGTATGCCCTGTAAATAACAAGCTCTTTATCGCCGGAGGAAAAGGCGTCGGTTCGGCTGGTTACATACATGACACCAGGTGGCCCGGCATTTTACAAGACCTGGACATACCCGACTTAAACGAGCTTAAGCTCTTTACAGAGGATGTTGAACAAGGGCTCGCCTGGGCAAGGAATTTCTATGAAAACTGGTACGAAAGCCGGATAAATTCACCAATCCCCACCGAGTATGGAAAAAGATCGGAAAAGATAAAGCACGTAGTATACATCCTTAAAGAGAACAAAACCTATGATCAGGTCCTAGGGGACATTGCCGGCGCGGAGGGGGACCTGCAATACAACCAGTTTGGAGAAGCCATCACCCCCAACACCCACGCCCTTGCCGAAGAATTTGTTAATTGCGACAACTTTTACGTAGAGGGCGACATCAGCGTTATGGGACATCTCTGGTCCACCTATTCGACGCTGAATGATTTTACGGAAAAGCAATTCTTTGCCGGACCTTATCCACTTCCCGAGGTGGACAATGCCACGGTTCCCGAGACAAAAACATTGTTTATCAGGCTTATGGAGGCCGGCATTGACTTTAGAATCTATGGTCAGATTTTGGGAGTCAGCAATGATTTGGAGGTAATGGCGCCTCATATTGACCTCCATTATGGCTTCTGGAACATGGGAACCTCGGATGAGCATGAAAAAGCCGAGGAGATTATACGAGAATGGGAACTGGGAATTTTCCCGGATTTCATTTTTATTCTCCTTCCCAATGATCACAATTATGGAAGCAAAACCGGCGCTCCCACGCCTCAATATCTTATGGGTGACAACGACGCGGGTCTTGGAAAACTTGTGGACTGGATAAGCCATAGCAAGTACTGGGATGAAACGGTTATATTCGTTACCGAAGACGATCCCCAATCCGGCTCCGATCATATCGACCCTCACAGAACCATCGGCCTTGTCATCAGCCCCTGGGTAAAGCGAAATCATTTGAGTTCCGTTCTATATTCCCAGGCCTCCATGTGGCACACCATCGACCTTATCTTTGGTTTGGCTCCGGCGTCAAAATTCGACCAGTTCGCCGCGCCCATGTTCTCTCTGTTTTCAGACACCAAGGACTCAACTCCATACGATTATATTACAAACCCCATCCCCTTTGAATTGAACGGCAAATCGAAGTTCGATCATCTCTATTGTGGAAAGCCCAACTTTCTTGTGCCCGATGGCGCCCCTGGTCTTGGAAGGGTTTTGTGGGCAATGTACAAGCCGGGTCTGCCCTTTCCTTATAAAGACAGCGTTGACGGCTATTGCGAAGATATCGAGGAAGAGGAAGATGAGGACTTTGAACAGGATGTGGCGTTCTACGTTGAAGCTGTAAACAAAGCAATTGCTTATGGAAAAGCCAGGGGCATAACGGTTCCGACGCCTGAAGGGTGGGAGGAGCTCACCGCTGCTGTACGCTCGGACAAGAGCGATTAATTTTAGACAAACATTATAAAGAAGCTCAATGAGGGCTCTGATATTAAGACCAAAAATTGAAGTGCCTTTTGAAGCTCTGATGCCCGGGGAGATCGGGGAGAAATGGGTCTGTTTCCCGGCTCTTGGAGCATTGTATGTTCGCCAGGCCGCCATTGATGGGGGGTTTGATTGCGACTATCTCGACGCCGAGGCTCTTGATCTGCCGGTTGCCGGCGCCGCGGCTATTGCCGCAAAGGAGAATTACCAGGTGGTGGCTCTACCCGCTGACACCTATTCTCTTATTTCAACCATCAATCAGGCCCGGGCGATAAAAAAAGCCCTACCAAAGACTCTTGTTGTCTGCGGGGGAATTCATCCCACCATCTATCCGGAAGAGACCGCTTTGTTGCCCTGTTTTGACGCCGTTGTTTTCGGTGATGGAGAAACGCCCTTTTCTGAACTATTAAAAGGGATAAACAACGGGAGTTTTCCGTCGAAAATCCCAGGGATAATCGCAAAAGAAAAGGAACAGTTAATAAAAGGCGACACGCCGATTTTTGAAAAGAACCTCGACAGCCTTGGATATCCTGATTACTCGGGAATAAAACTGGATCATTACTACTCAAGCCTGGCAAAAGCCCGGCCGGTTCTGCCCCTGGTAACAAGCCGGGGATGCCCTTTTAAGTGCACTTTTTGTGACCGCCCGGTACTTGCCAATAGAGTAAGATATCGCACCGCCGGGCATGTTATTGATGAAATGAAACACCTGATTTCAATGGGAGTCAGAGAATTTTCCATTTATGACGACACCTTTACCGCTAATAAAAAAAGAGCTCATAAAATTCTTGACGCCATGGCCGGCTTGCCCCAAAAAGTAGGCTTTGACATACGCAGCAGGGTTGACACTTCAAACGAAGAAATCCTGGACGCCCTTAATAAAGCCGGCTGTGACCGGGTTTATATTGGTGTTGAGAGCGGCGACCCGATAGTTCAGAAAACCATTCAAAAAAATCTGGACCTTGAAAAAGCGAGAGAGGTGTTTAAGCAGGTTCAAAAAAGGGGTATGAAAGCCCTTGCCTATTTTATGATAGGCTTACCTGGAGAGACGGAAAAGCAAGCAAATAACACCATCGAATACGCGAGAAACTTATGGGCTGACTATTATCTTTTTGAGGTCTTTACGCCCATGCCCGCCACAGAAGCCTATGAACAGGGTATCAAAAGGGGTATTTTACCTGGAGACTATTGGAAAGATTTCGCTTCGGCGCCAACTTTGGATTTTTCGCCACCTCTTTGGGAAGAGCATATGAAAGG
>CAYSHR010000165.1:0-7355 GCA_964430795.1 uncultured bacterium | reverse complement strand
AGTTTCAATACCGTATCGCCTCACAGCCCGACAAATTATTCGGGAAAAGTCGGCGCTTATCTGGCGGAAGCTCTTTTTACCGGTATAGGATTCGCTTCATACATAATTCCGTTATTACTGGTGGTTTATTCATATTTTCATTTTACCCATCGCCCTTTTTTGATCAAAATAAGCCAATTGGCCGGATGCCTTGTATTCCTTTGCGCGGCCGGTGCTTTTCTCGCTTTGATTATCGATCCTGTCAATCTTGGAAAAGGCGATGGCTTGAAAAGCGGCGGCATTATCGGCATGCTTCTTGGAGAGTTGCTCTATGGCCTTGTAGGAGGAATTGGCGCGATTTTCGTTCTTGCCGCTCTGGTTTTAATCTCTTTTGTTTTCACTGTTGATCTGCGATTTGCCTCATTGCTCAATTGGCTATGGGGCAGGCTGAAATCATTTAGCGCCGCTTTTGGTGGATATCTCGATGGCTGGACGGATAAATTTGAAAAGCGCAAAGAGGAGGAAAAGCCAATAATCCTTTCAGGGCAGCCAACGACTCTATCAAAAATGGGGAGCAATGCCACTTTGAGAAAAGCCGGAAAAATAGAACCAGTTATTAATGGCGACAAGAATGGGAAAAAGACGTTGGCGTCTGAAGGAGTAAAGAAAGGAGATACGCCTCTGTCCAAAGTAAAGGTTCGCTCGCCGGTTGAGGCGCCGGAGCAGGCGGCTAAACTGGACTTTAAAGGATACAAAGGGGATTACGCTTACCCGTCAACGGAATTCCTCGAGGATCATAGCGTAGACAACATACAAGCCGATGAGAACATGCTCATTGAGCAGAGCGAGGTTCTTGTTCAAAAGCTTGCCTCATTCAAAATAGAGGGCAGAGTAGTTGAGGTGCATCCCGGTCCAGTTGTCACCATGTTTGAATTTGAGCCGGCGCCCGGCGTTAAGGTTTCCCAGATCGCCAACAGAAACGATGACCTGGCCATGGCTCTTAGAGCCCAAAGTATACGGATCGTAGCGCCTATTCCAGGCAAAGGGGCGGTGGGCATCGAGGTTCCAAACCTGAGCAGGCAGATCGTTTCTCTAAAGGAGCTTGTCGCATCAGAGGTTTTTCAGGAGTTCGACGGAAAGTTGCCGGTGGTTTTGGGAAAGGATATTTCAGGCAGGGTCGAGGTTACGGACTTGACAACCATGCCCCACCTTCTTGTTGCCGGAACAACCGGGTCAGGCAAAAGCGTTTTTATTAATTCCATTATCTGCTCCCTGCTTTTCAGATGCAGCCCCGAATATCTTCGCATGTTGATGGTCGATCCCAAGCAGTTGGAGCTTGCTGATTACGCCAAAATACCCCACCTTCTTCACCCGGTTGTTACAGACCCCAAAAAGGCTTCTATAATATTAAAATGGGCGGTCATGGAGATGGAAGATCGATATAAAATGATGGCTGAGATGGGGGTGAGAAACATTGACAACTTCAATAAGAAGGTGGAAAAAATTAATTCAGGAAAGGCAAAAAGACCTGAAAGGACCATGGTGGAAAATGCCGGGGCAGGTTTGGAAAAAGAGCCCGCGCCTCTTGAAAAGATACCTTTTATTCTGATTATCATTGACGAGCTTTCAGACCTTATGATTGTGGCGGCTAAAGAGGTTGAGGAGTCCATAACCAGGCTCGCCCAGATGGCAAGAGCCGCCGGCATTCACCTGATCATGGCCACCCAGCGCCCCAGCGTGGATGTTATCACCGGCGTTATCAAGGCCAATTTTCCAGCCAGGATCAGTTTCAAGGTGAGCCAGAAAATTGACTCGCGAACTATTATTGACGGACCCGGCGCGGACAATCTTTTAGGCAAGGGCGACATGCTCTTCTCCCCTGCCACATCCTCAAAAATCATAAGGATTCATGGCGCCTTTATTACCGAGAAGGAAACCCAGAATGTGGTTAAAGCTATTTCCGACGAGAGGGGTCCCCAGTATGATGACAAAATTCTCAAGGCCGCCGACCATGCTGATGATCCTGGTGGACTAAATGGATTTGGCGCCGGTGGACTAAATGGAGATGAGGAAGAGCTGATCGAAAGAGCCTGGGAGATTATTCGCTCCGAGCGCAAGGCTTCTATCAGCTACATTCAGAGAAGACTGAAAATTGGTTACAACAAAGCCGCCAGAGTAATCGAGGCCCTGGAAGCCAGAGGATTTATTTCCCCATCCGACGGCACCAGCAGACCTAGGGAAATTCTCGGTCCGGGCGGCGATGATGATGGAGTTTAATATGCGCGGTGTAATCATTATGGCTGTTGTTTTCTGCTTTTCCATAGTTCCGGTTTTTACTCAATTGAGCGCCGCCGCGGATATTGACGAAATTTTAAAGGGTATTAAAGGGCGTTATGGGAAAACTAAAGATATGAAGGGCGCCTTTGTCCAAAAGACTATGGTGAAAACCCTTAATCGCGCCCAGGTTAAAACAGGAACGGTCTGGTTTAAGCGGCCTGACAAAATGCGCTGGAATTACGTGAAGCCCGAAAAGCAGCAGCTTATTACCGATGGCAATACTCTCTGGATTTATCAGGTTGAACAGAAGGTTGTTTTTATGAAACAGCTCGATGTTAATAACTCCACAGTTGTTCCCATGAAAATACTTTCAGGGGAGATTAACGCGAATACCCAGTTCCACGCAAAAGTTTTAAAGGTAGCTGATGGAGTCGCCCTGCTGGAATTAAAACCGAGGCGCCACGGTGGATACGAGAAGGCGGTTCTTCACGTTTCTCTGGCTGATTTTGACATCAGAAGAATTGATATATTTGATTTATATGGCAACATAACTGAACTGACTATTAATGATGTTGTTTTTGACAACAAGCTCACGGATGGTTTTTTTGTTTATACTCCGATACCAGGTGTAAAAGTGGAAGCTCCTCCTGTGATGTAGCTATTTGACAGCCGGCAAAAATCTGTCTATACATTTTATTCCTTTGGCGGATATCTTTTTCATGGTTTTTAAAACTGATTACGTTTTTATAACAGGAGTCAATTTATGATCAAATTCAGGAAGAACCAGTTGACCTATACCGGCAGCGTCAAAAATCTCTGGACCACCAAAAAACCAACGTCAAAAAAGCCCGGAGTAATTGTTTTCGAGTTTACCGATGACTTCTCTATTTTTGATTACGGAAAAATGCCGGATGTTATTCCAGGCAAGGGCGCGGCCATGGCTATGGGCAGCGCGTTTATCTTTGAATCCCTCCAGTCTCCAAAGGCATGGAAAAATCTTGAAACCTCTAAAGCCTGGAACAAGATAAAGCAGAAAAAGCTGAGACGGAATCTTTTGGAAAGCACGACTTTTAAATCATTAAAGCGCGGGGGCCTGCCCACCCATTACCGCGGCCTGATTGATCCTGACACCGGCAAGACGGTTTCCTTCAAGAAGCTGAAAAAGCATTCAAATTATCTCGAGGTGGACGCCGCGAGAATAATTCACCCTGAAAAGGTTGAGTTTGGCGGCGGCATTTTCTGGGACTACAACAAGTTTACGCCATCCATGAGAAACTTTCTGGTTCCCCTGGAATGTATCTTCAGGTTTGGCGTCCCCACAGGCAGCTCTCTTTTTGAGCGGATAAAACTTCCCGGATATCTGGAGTCACTGGGATTAGCCAAGGCGCCTGTTCCGAATCAATGGCTTTCACGCCCTGTAGTTGAATACTTCTCCAAGCTCGAACCTTCTGATCGCCATTTAAACCATGAGAGCGCCCTGAACTTCTCAGGCCTTAGCCAGGGAAATTTTATCCGCCTCCATGAACTTACTCTTCTTGTCGCTCTTTTTCTTACAGACCTTTTCAAAAAGGCACAACTTAATTTATGGGACGGCAAATTTGAGTTTCTGATGGGCGAGAAGGATTTATCTCTTGGCGATGCTATAACCCCCGACGAACTGAGGCTGACCTATAAAGGCGTGCAGATAAGCAAAGAGCCTTTGCGCCAGTACTATAAAAAGTATGAACCAAAATTTGTAAAGGCCATGAAAGAAGCGAAAGTAAGAGCCACAAAAGTGGATAAGTCCTTAAGGGATATTGTCAACAATGACCTCAAATGCCCGCCGCCGAAAATGGATAAGGAATTTCTTGATGCCGTTTCTTATATGTATACCGGCCTTGTAGCCAAAATATCAGGGTCCGGACATTTCAAAAACGCTCAGCCAATGTCAAAGGTATTAAGGACGTTTAAAAAATTTAAGATCGCGTAGATAATTTTATGAATGAGACATTATGTTTTACTAATATAACTCTTTCCATTGATAAAGAAGGAAACTGGCGCCACGAAGGTGTAAGGATCACTCACGAAAAAACCATCAGCCTCTTTTTTTCCGCTTTGGACAGGGAGGAGAATGGGCGCTATTTTATTCAGGTAGGGAATGAGAAAGCTTATGTAAATATTGATGACGCGCCCTTTGTCGCCACATCACTGAGAATGACAAAGGAAGGAATACGCCTCACTTTCCAGGATAATAGCAGGGAGATTTTAGATCCGGAAACTCTCTGGTTTACCTCGGAAAATATTCCTTATTGTAAAATCAGAAACCGGAAGATGACGGCAAAATTATCTCGAACAGCCTATTACGAACTCGCTGAATATATCTCTGAGGACGGGGATGGATTTGTCCTTACGATAAAGGGAAAAAAGTTCATAATTCATAATTTATAATTCGACACTACTCATACCTGAGGCTTTCGATGGGGTCCAGGGACGCGGCTTTTCTCGCGGGATAGACTCCAAAAAAGATACCTACAAGGATTGAGAAAAGCACGGCAATAATTATTGAAGAGATGGTAATGGTTACAGGCAGCTTGTCAGTATAGATTGAGACAAGTTCCAGACCGCCGATCCCAAGGGCGACTCCCAGAAACCCACCTGTCATGGATAAGGTCATTGCCTCCACCAGGAATTGCCATAAGATATCCCGCCTTCTCGCGCCAATGGCTTTTCTTATACCAATCTCCCTTGTTCTCTCCCTTACCGAAACCATCATGATGTTCATAATTCCGATGCCCCCCACAAGGAGGCTGATAAAGGCGATCCCAATGGCCGCGCCAAAGATGCTCCCGGTCATGGATTGATATGTACGCATGATTGAATCTCTTGTCTCAAGTTCAAAATCGTCTTCTTCGTTTGGCTTTAGTCCCCTGGAAATACGAAGGGCTACCCTTACGTCGTCCATGGCTTTACTTATGGGAATTCCCTGGCGAGCCTGAACCGAGATGCTGAGATCAGGTCCGTGGCGTCTTTTTCTTTTTTGCCTCCTTATCACTTTTGAGATAGGGACAATGATGACGTTGTCCTGATCAAAACCGAAAAGAGTCCCGAGTTTTTCAACAACGCCGACCACAAAGTATTCCCGGCCTTCAACGCGTACCCTTTTTCCGGCAGGACTTTGATATGGAAAAAGTTTTTCCACAACAGTCATGCCAAGAACGCAAACATTTCTGTTTTTTTGAATTTCCTGTGGTGTGAAGAAACGCCCTTCGGATAAATCCAGGCCATTTACTCTGAAATAGGGCTCTGTGGCGCCCACCAACCTTACATTCGGATCGGTGGTCTTTCCTTCATACAGCACGGTTTTTCCCTCGGTCTGAACTTCAGGAGAAACCTCGGCCACAGTCTTGCATCTCTCTGTTATGGCATGCCAGTCAGGTGGACTTAGATAAGGGCGTGACCTGAATTTGCGCCAGTCAAAAGTGAGTTGCATGGACGGAAACCGCTTTACGAAAAAAACATTCGCTCCAACCCTGCCAAGCTCTTTTTCGACAATATTGTTGATCCCTTTTACAATGCTCATCATTGATATGACGGTAGCCACGCCGATGATTATCCCAAGGCATGTGAGAAATGATCGCAGCTTGTTTGCCCTTATGGCCTGGGCGGCAAGAGAAACGCTTTCACCCAAGGCAAGGAAAAAACCGGGAGCTTTATGTTGTCTCTTTTTTCCCCTACTCATAAGACAAAGCTTCCACCGGGTGTTTTCTGGCCGCTTTTAACGCGGGAAAAATCCCGAATCCGATCCCTGTGGCTGTTGAAAATCCCAGACCTAAGAATATTGACCATGTTTCGACTTGGGCGGGTACAGGAAGAAAGGTGGCTACGGCTTTCGCGATGCCAAACCCGAGACCAACGCCGATAACCCCGCCAATGGCCGAGAGGATCACCGCCTCAATCAGGAATTGTATCAGCAGGTCCCGCTGCTTCGCGCCAAGAGCCTTGCGGATTCCAATCTCTCGTGTTCTTTCAATTACCGATACAAGCATTATATTCATTATGCCGATTCCTCCCACAAGAAGGGAGATAGCGCCCACACCAAACATGGCGGCGTATAATCCGCTGGTCAGTTTGTCGTAAAGATCTTTTAGAACGTCTATCTTGTTTATGGAGAAGGTGTCGTCAACTCCAAAGGGGACCTTTCGAACTCTTCTGAGAATAGCTCTTAACTCATCTATGGCTTGATCGGTTCTTTCGGGATTGGCCACTTTAACCATTATGGAAAGGTAACGGCGGGAGCCGAAAACTTTATGAAAGGCGCCGTATGGGATTATGGCCATCTGGTCCAGGTTCTGGTCAAAAAAGGAACCTCTTTTTGCCAGCACCCCTACAATTCTAAAAGCCGGCCTGCCGATTCGCAAGGTCTTGCCAATGGGATTTTTGGCGCCAAAAAGTTTTTCAGCCACATCCCAGCCGATAACAACTACATTCCTGTTTCTGGAGATGTCATCTCGGGTAAGAGCCCGCCCTGCTACCGGCAGAATATTTCTCATATCCTGATACTGCTCATTACTGCCCGCGACGTGGACCAGCTTTAACTCTTTTCCACCGTACTTCAAAGTAGCCGCCGTGTTGTAAACCGGGGCAATGCCGGAGATAAGGGTAGCCGCGGCGTCTACAGCGTCATATTCCTTAAAAGTGATATTTCTATACTTTCTGTACTTGACCCAATCTTCAGAAGCCCATGGATATTTTTGAATGTATAGTATCCCGCCACCAAGGCCGGTATCAAAAAGCTCTGTGGTTACTTTCGCGTTTAGTCCCTGGATGATACTGATAATGGCAATGACCGTCATGATGCCGATAACGATTCCCAGGGTGGTAAGCAGGGAGCGGAGTTTGTTTGCTCTTAATGAGTCAAGGGCGATAAAAAGATTTTCGGCAATAGCGTTCATTTGAAAGATAGGTTCCTTTTATCATCGACAATCTTTCCATCTCTTAACCGGACTATTCGCTGGGCGTTTTTGGCTATGTCGTTCTCGTGGGTGACCAGCAGAATAGTGTTGCCCTTTTTGTGAAGGTCGCTGAAAATCTCCATAATCTCATCGGATGTTTTTGAATCG
>CAYSHR010000164.1:0-7356 GCA_964430795.1 uncultured bacterium | reverse complement strand
GATTTTGATTCTCCTAAGTTCGCGGACATCAGAAACGCCCAAAAGGGCGATTTGTGCCCTTCATGTGATGGAAAACTCCTGATTCACCGTGGTATTGAAGTCGGGCATATCTTCAAGCTTGGCACGAAATATTCAGAATCAATGAACTGCCGGTATCTAAGCGAGAACGGCGAGGAAAAGCCGGTGATAATGGGGTGCTACGGAATTGGCATCGGTCGTACCGCGGCATCGGCCATAGAGCAGAACCATGATGATTTCGGGATAATATGGCCCATCCCCATCGCTCCATTTGCAGTGATCCTGACCACAATAAAACCGGAGGGCGAGGTCCTCAGGACCGCTGAAAAGCTCTATGAAGAGATGGAAAAGGCCGGGATTGAGGTCCTTTATGATGACAGGGATGAACGCCCTGGCGTGAAATTCAAGGACGCGGATCTGTTGGGCATTCCCATAAGGGTTACAGTTGGCGCCAAGGCCCTTAAGGATGGCGCGGTTGAACTGAAAACCCGCACGGAAAAAGGGTTTGAAAAGGTCCCTGTCGAAAATATTCTTAACAAGGTCAAAGAGATTATCGATAAAGCCATGGAAGATCAGGGGAGAAAGTTATGAAAGTTATCTGGATACTTATTGTTATATTTCTGACCACCATAATAGCCATGGGAATCGCAATTTCATGTGGGAAAATAGCGAGGAAGAGACCATTAATGACCCGATTGACGATGATGACAACGATGATGATGACAGTGACGACGACTTTGACCCTGACGACTGGTATGACGCCGGCGGATCCGCGTATGAAAACTGTGTCGCTTTTTATAGTCATTACCTTGAATGTTTTGACAAGGAGCTAAACCCTGAGATGGTAAAGGGATTGTGTGAGGGATTTGCGAGCTGGGAAGATGACTTTTCTGATGATCAATGCATGGAAACGGCTCTTGCCGATTTTTGGGACTGCCTCCTTTCCCTGGATTGCACTGACGGCTCAACTTATTCTGAATATGGAAACGCTGTAGCATCTTGTCAGAATGCTTATGATTCGGCGGCAATTGACTGTGGAAATGGCGATGATGACGATGATGACGATGACGACGACGATGATGACGACGATGACGACGATGATGACGACGACGATGATGACACTGTGGATGTCTGGACTTTAAGTACAGTGGATACCGGCAGCGAAAACAGTGATATCGCGGTGGATGGCGCAAACAAGGTTCACATCGCCTATTATAAAACAGGCAGCGGTGATCTGAAATACTCCACCAACAAGTCAGGGTCCTGGGTAAAGGAGACAGTGGACGCGGCCGGTGATACAGGCATCAATGTCTCCATTGCCACAGATAGCTCAAATAAAGTCCATATCAGCTATTATGAGAAAGGCAGTGGCGTGGTTCTTTACAACACCAATAAATCCGGCGCCTGGGCAATGGAAGTGGTGGATAACAGCGTCTCCTGTTACGCGGGTAATTGCGGTCCGACTTCCATGGCGTTAACCACAGGGCAAACGCCCCGCATAGCATACGTGGATACCACCGGTGGAACTTACGCCTTGAAATACGCTGTCAAGAGCGATAAAGGTTGGAGCAGCACAGACTTGCTCGCGGGCAGCGAGATTCATAGAGAGGTCACTCTGAAATTAGATAGCTCGAACAAGGCATTCATCAAATATTATGACAGCACCCAAAGAGGGTTAAAATACATCACCAACAAAACCGGCCCCTGGATAAGTCACGTTGTTTATGACGCGGCTTCCGACGAATATATAAACGGCTCGGAAATGACCCTCGATTCTTCAGGCTCTCCGGTTTTCAGCTATTACATGTACAACACAACCACCTTTGCCGCCTGTATCTATTTCGCGGAAGATCTGGGCGCCTCCTTTTCCCAGGAGTGCGCGGACTTTTATATTTTTGAAAGCCAGTGGACTGATATCGAGATAAACGGCGCGGGAGAGGTTTTTATAAGTCACCAGAATTTTATATCCGGCTCAAACGCCAAACTCAAATATGTGACCAACAAGACCGGACTGTGGGACCAGACAGAGGTGGATGCTGATATCCCGACAGGTTGGGACAATCGAATTGCCATTGACAGCAATTCAAGAGCCCATATCAGCTATGATGATACAGGAAACAGCTCTCTAAAATACGCTACAAATAAGCCATGAGATTATATTGCTGAAATTGGAGAAGAATTATCAGGCAAAAGAGCCAGAGGACATATTGTCTTTGATTGTTGGGAAATTAACCCTCTGATGGACAATCCCGGCATGTAAAAAAGAGTACTCCCATGACCACCCTTATTATTGACAACTCCATCCACCGAATGTTTCTCAGAGAAGGGAGATGGACCGCTGATTTTTTCCATGGAACCGTGGATGTTCTGGTGGCGGAGGATGGGTTGAAAAGGGTTGACTTGTCCATTTACGATAGAGTTGTCCTTACAGGATCCGAGATTTCGGTTTTGGATGGATATCCATGGATCAATAAAGAGAAAGAGCTTGTAAGAGAAATAGTAAATAAGGAGATTCCCCTGCTGGGGATATGCTTTGGGCACCAACTTATCGCGGCCGCTCTTGGTGGAGATGGAAAGGTTGGGCACGGGAAAGAAGGCGAATTTGGTTGGTATGAAATAGAGGTTACTGAGAAAAACTCTCTTTTTAGCGAAATTCAATCTCCATTTTATCAGTATTGCACCCACTTTGATGAAGTGAAAAAGCCGCCCCCCGGTTTTATAACCATTGCCAGGTCTGATTTATGCCCAATAGAAGCCATGGCCATGTCGGAAAAACCGGTGTGGGGTATTCAATTTCACCCGGAAATCTCCATTATGCAGGGAAAAGGGCTGTTGTTCCTGATTAAAGCACTCAATCCAACAAGGAAAATCGGCGTGCTTAAGGCATTGAAAGACCCCCGGGACTCAAAAATAGCAGGCAGATTATTTGATAACTTTCAGAGTTTTTAATATGGAAGAAAACATTCTTGAGAAAATCGCCATATGCCTTGTGAACCCCGAGGGCAGGGGAAATATCGGCTCTGTAGCAAGGGCGATGAAAAACATGGGTTTGTCCAGGCTCATTCTTGTCAAGGGGGTTGATCCCGATTGCAATGAAACAAGGCAGATGGCGTCGGGAGCATATGACTTAGTGGAAAAGGCGGTTGTTGCTGATACTCTAAAAGAGGCCATTGCCCCATATCAAATAGTGGCCGGTACAAGCCGAAGGAGAGGCAAGAGCAGGAGCCCGACTCACTATGTAGCGGAATTTCCTGACTATCTGTTTCCTCTTCTTGCCGCAAATGAATGCGTAATTGTATTTGGACAGGAACGAGCCGGCCTTACCAATGAGGAACTGGATCTTTGTAACTCCAGAATTTATATTCCTACAAACTCCGCCCACGGCTCTTTGAACCTGGCCCAGGCGGTTCTTCTTGTGGCATATGAAATATATCGAAATGCTGAGAAACCCAATCCTCCATCTGACAGGGTTCTTGCCACAAGCCAGGAGCTTGAGGGAATGTTCGGGCACATGGAAGCAATGTTATCTGAAGTGGGATTTTTGAATCCTGAAAATCCTTCCTGGATCATGCGGGCTTTCAGGAATATATTCGGTAGAGCCGGCCTTAATCACAGAGAAGTGAAAATCATAAGAGGCTCATATTCCGATATCGAGTGGTACTTTAATCACATCCTGGATGTTGGAAAGAGGGACCGAAAACCGGCGAGCCGTCGGAGGCGATAACCCGATGGCACATTACCCATGGATGGAAACCTGTCACGGCAGGACGTAGAAACGTGGGCAAGCTGAGGCCACGCCACCTGTCGAATGACGAAATAGAAAACGATTTGCCCTTGCTATTGACATATGGAAACCATCTAAAAATCACCACCGCAATATGGATGTTCTCCTACAGGAAGATCATCAAAGGAAAAGGTGGCGAAATCCTGGGTTACATATACCCAGCCATCGGAGCAATCATAGACTCCCACTCCTATATGAGTGATCTTTCTCGACAGTAAATTGCTTCTGTGGTTGAAGGTGCACTGAGGCTCATCCATCCACATTCCATTGGCCTGCTCCATGGTCATTCCAGTACCGGCGGCGAGATTTTCCGCCGCGTAAACAAAGCTGATTCCCGCGTCGCCCATCCTGTCAAAAGGGTCTTTGCCGTCAGGATTTTCGTGTTCAAAAAAATCTCTGTCACACATATCTTTTGAATGAGCAAGGGCCACGGCAGCCAGGTCATCGGACCATGTCAGATTCGGCGCGCAATCCGATTCCTCGGGATGATCATAGCGGTCCATGTTGGCAAGGTAAGCCGACTCACAAGCAGGATCAGACATGTTTTGGCAACCATCAGCGGCGCCGTATTCTCCACATTCATTTACCGCGTCATCATCATCGTCCCCTGAATCGTCATCATCATCATCGTCATCACTTACGATGCTCTGTACTTCTGAATCGTCGTCATCGCCACAAGCAAAAAACAATGCTAAAAGCAGACAGAGAAAAAGAATGGCGCCTGTTAAAAAATATCTTTTCATAAAATAGAACCTCCTTTTTTTTTACCTTCAAATATCTTAAGCTCAATTATAATATAAATCGGATCATATGTGTAAAGGAACAAATTCCTTTTGATTGGTATGGTATAATAACAAAAAATTATTCTTTCTGTTTTTTCATCAGGCGGCGCCGGGAATATGAAGTACGCCATCTATTACAATATATTTCTTTGCTGGATTGTCAGTGGAATGGCTTTTCTCCTTGCCAGACAGGTTTTCTCTATTGAAAAACGTGAATCTTATAATGAGGCTTTTTCTCTTTTCTGGTTTTTATCAAGCGGACTATGGTTTTTTTCAGGTTTTCGCCTAATGGCTTTATCCTTCGGGTATGGGGAACTGGACAAAATAATTTTCTACGGAGTTCAAATATTTCTTGGACTTCATATTATCGCCGGCGCGTGTTTTCTATCCATAATTAATTTTACAAACTTGAGAATAGTGAAAATATTGATGATTCCCGTCTCCATATGTTCATTGCTTTTTATCTTTTTTGTTTTTAAGGATGGAATCGCAAATACCGTGATAACTCCCTGGTCCAGTGATCATGAACTCTCAAAGTCGGCATTTTATCTTTTTTTGCCGGCCTATTTCTACTGTGTAGTCATGACCCTGTCGGCCCTTGTTAAGAACATAGTTCTGTGGCTTTTAAGAGGCGACTTAAACAAAGTGGATTTATTCGCGCTGATCGCTTTTCTGATATATGAGGTTGCGGGAATTATCGATGTCAGGGGAAGGACCGCTGATTATGGATTGTTGATTGTAAGAAGTTTATATATGATCTCGGCTCTTGTGGCGTACATAAGCTATTCCTGGGAAACGTCATCAGTGGAGTTAATTAGCGTTAAATCAAAGTTGGTCAAATGAAAACCGGAAAAAGCGTATATGTTAAAATATTAATTGCCCTTTTGGTCGCCGGCGTTGTTCCCATGACCATTTCCAGTTTTCTAATTGCCACTACATACCAGGAAGTGGCAAATGAACTTATCAACAAGTTTTATCAGGATGATCTTCAAAAGGTCACTTCAGAGAAGGCATATATTGAAAAGGTAAGCAATAACAGCAGAATTCTTGTTGTTATTACCCTCTGTATCTCTTTTCTAATCACCATCTTTTTTACAATCTATATTACCAAGGCTTTTACCCTTCCACTGGTTCATATGACAAGGGCGGTGGAAATTTTAGGAAGAGGTGATTACTCGGTCAGAATAAAAACCGAGAGAAAGGATGAATTTGGAAGAATGGCCTTGGGTTTTAATGACATGGCTCAAGCTTTGGCCCAAACAAGAGATGAGCTTGCTCAATCAAATTTACAACTGGAAAAAAGAGTCGCCGAGAGAACCGCTGAACTAACCCTTATTAATAATGAGCTTAGAAAGACTTCCGAGAAGATACATGAAAGCGGGCGGGTCAAAGATGAGTTTTTATCAAATATCAGCCACGAATTGAGAACACCCCTTAACGCCATTTTGGGATACAGCGATCTGTTGTTGGATGGCGTCTACGGTAAAATGACAACACTGCAGCGACAATCCCTTGATAAAGTTAAAAAGAATTCCAAAATGCTTCTCAGGTTGATAAACGACATATTGGATTTATCCAGAATGGAAGAAGGGCAGATGCCCGTGATTGTAGAAGAATTTGATCCAGTTGTTCTTGTATATCAGACAGTGGAGGGCGTGCAGCCATTATTTGAGAAAAAAGGTCTTGATATCGTAACTGAATATGGAAAAGATCTTCAAAAAATAAGTAGTGATAAAGGAAAGATACAACAGGTGCTTCTAAACTTTATGTCAAACTCGCTGAAATT
Source organism: uncultured bacterium (assembly GCA_964430795.1). Lineage (GTDB taxonomy): Bacteria > Lernaellota > Lernaellaia > JACKCT01 > CAYSHR01 > CAYSHR01. The sequence goes on along the minus strand of CAYSHR010000164.1, from coordinate 986 downwards.
TACTGAAAAAGGTAGGGTAAGCATAAAGATCGAACAAAATATCAGGGACGGAACAAACTCGTTTATTGTAAAAGACACTGGCTGTGGAATCGCGAAAGAGGATATGGATATTGTCTTTGATCAATTCAGGCAATTGGATGGTTCTCATGCCAGAAGGCATGGCGGCGTCGGCCTTGGTCTGGCAATATCAAAAAAGATCGCTTCGGTGCTCGATGGCGAGATATTATTGACAAGTGAGTTGAATAATGGCAGCAGCTTTACCTTTAAGGTCCCTCTGATCTATGGAGATTTCAAAGCTATTAAATCGAAAAAAAGGGAGTTGGGAAAAGGGCGCCCTGTTGTTATCGCCATTGATGACGACGACGATACTTTGAACCTGATAAAGGATAGCCTGGAACCTGAGGGGTATAATGTTATTGGATACCAGGATATTGACAAAGGAATAAGAAAAACCAAGGAGTTGTTGCCCTTTGCTGTAACACTTGATATTATGATGCCGTATCGGGACGGGTGGAACGTACTTAGAGATTTGAAAAGCAGCCCAAAAACCAAGAATATACCTGTAATTATCGTCTCTATCATTGACAAGAGAGATAAAGGATATGAACTTGGCGTCAAAGACTATATTGTAAAGCCGATTGATAGAAAATTATTGATAACCGCTTTGGAGAATATTAGCCCATAGAAGGGCCATTATTTCAATGAAAGTTTCAATGGAAAGATTGACATGGAGAACAACAAGACAATTCTAGTTATTGATGATGTTGAGGAGAACGTGGACATCATCAAGCAGAAGTTGATTTTCATTGGTTATAAGGTTCTTACGGCCTTTGATGGCGAAGAAGGTTTCAATTCAATTAAGCGGAACAAACCCGACCTTGTTTTATGCGATATTATGCTCCCAAAAATGGATGGCTGGAAAATTTTAAAAGGAGTTGGAGATGACGATGAAATCCGGAATATACCGGTGATTCTTATGACCGCTT
>CAYSHR010000163.1:0-7365 GCA_964430795.1 uncultured bacterium | reverse complement strand
GCATAAGAAACTCCGTAATTACTTTATTATCAGGTTACACATTGTTTTATTTTCATGAATTTAAATAAGTATCAAGTAAAGGGGTGTAGGCTTTTTTAGCAAAATTCATTAGGATTGCTAAAATTATATGGAGGGCAAACTTGCCAATGAATGAAAAATCTCTGACCGCCCTGGATATTTTAAAGGGACTGCCTCGATCAAACTGTCAGGAATGCGGAGAGATTACATGCCTTGCTTTTGCCGCCATGGTTATAAAAAATGAGAAGCAAGCCAATGATTGCCCTTATCTGGATAAAAATGTTGCCGCACGGATAGCCTTGGAATCAACTACAAAGATGCCGACTGGACCAACTCCCGAGGGCGCCCTTAATAAAGTCCGAGAGCGGATTAAAGAGTTGGATTTTAAGGAAGCCTCCAGACGTCTAAACATTCCACTGGTAAAAGGGCGGCTACGGGTGCATCTCCTTGGAAGGATATTTGACATCGACCAAAATGGCGCTCTCCATACAATGGCTCACATAAACAATTGGCTCCATGGCCCTCTTCTTCATTATATTCTGGACGGCCAAGACCAGGAACTGACAGGCCAGTGGGTTCCCTATGGTGACTTTAAAGGAGTGGAGGAGGCCGCGCCCTTTTTTGAGCATCGGTGTGTAAAGACGTTTCACAAAATGGCGGATGAACAGGGTGACCTGTTTTTCTCTATCCTTGAGACCTTTGGAAAGAAGGTGGATAAGGGTCTGGTTGACGCGGATATTTCCGTCCGGTTGATGCTCCTGCCCAAATTGCCGCTTCTTTTTTCATACTGGATCGCCGACGAGGAATTACCTTCAAGGCTGGCGGTCCATTTCGACAAAACCGCTTCTACAAACCTGGATGTTGAGTCCATCTTTTTTCTGGTTGCAGGGCTTTGTGAAATGTTTACCAGGTTTATCCATACTCATGGTAGTAAAGGGAGGGGCGCGCCGGTGAATAGAAGTATTTACAAACTCCTTTGACATCTTGGACCGAAAATCGCATAAATATTATTATATGGACAAATTCGTTAAAAAAACCGGATGGTCGATCTTTACAACCCAGACGGTTTCATACCTGCTTATCATTCTTGTAATAACAGGGGCTTTCAGTCTCTTTTTTTTCCGCACAGCGAAAAGCCATCTGGCTAAGGAGATTGGGAGGAAGCTCCAGGATATCGCCAGTATTGCCGCGAAAAACGCTCCCTTTGAGCGTCTTGATTTAATAAAACCCGGTGATGAAAAAACCAGGATGGTCTTGCGTCTTAATGAGAGACTGCTGGAAATTCGGGAAGCGACAGGAGTGGAGAATATCTACATCTTTCGCCCAGATCGCTCTTCATTAATAGATTTAAGCTCCATAACTAAAATTGGGAAACTCCATAAGATTCCCCAATTTCAGCGGGATTTTATTTTTACCCTGAACAAGGATCAGGCAGTAAGCACTGGGAGCTATCAGACTTTGGCCGGCAAGCTTTTTATCTCAGCATACGCTCCGGTCTTTGATAATCGCGGCGAAGTATTCGCTATTGTGGGAGTTGACGCGGGAACACGGGAGATCGAGGTAATCGAGGGAATGGGGACTCGTCTTTATCTTATCGCCATATTGGGAGTATTGCTCGCTTTTGGTCTTTCTTTGCTTTTGGCAAGATCATTTTCCCGCCCTATTAGGGCCATGGCTAAAACCGCTGAACGCATAGGGCAGGGTGACTACAAAGCCAGAGTAACCACTCCGGGAACAAAAGAGTTGGGGATTCTCGCCAATTCCATAAATAACATGACCCGGCAGGTGCAGAACAGAGATGGTAAATTGAAGGAGATGTCCGCGAGCATTGCCCATGAAATAAGAAACCCTCTCAATTCAATCAAGCTGCTTATTACTCTTTTAGGGGAACAATTGCATGACCAACAGGACGCCAATCCTGAAAAAACTCTTGATACTCTCCATTATGAAATTGGCAAGCTAAACCGTTTTCTTACGGAATTCATGACTTACTCCCGTCCAATAACCCTGGTCCATGATTATGTTTCACCTCTTGAATTAGCCAAAAGCGCCTCGGATATGGCCATGGCTGAAGCAACTGAAAAAGAGGTGACCATTGATGTTTCGGCAGGGGCGGACTTGCCCAACATGTATGTGGATAGGGAGCGAATGGAACAGTCCTTACTAAATGTTTTATTAAATGCCATCCAGGCCTGTGACCAGGAAGGGCATGTCCTTTTAAAAATATTTCATTCAAAAAGTTCAGGAAATATTGAGTTTATTATTGAAGACTCGGGTTCCGGCATTTCCACGGAAAAGGCGGAAATGCTCTTCGAGCCCTTCTTTACAACAAAGCATACCGGCACCGGTCTTGGTCTTTCAAACACCAAAAAGATCGTAAAGAGCCATGATGGCACGATTTACGCAGAGAATATTCATAATGGCGCGAGATTTGTTATAAGTCTTCCGCTGAAAAGGGATGACTAAGAGGATTGAGAAATGGCGAATTTTCTTATTGTAGATGATAACAGAACTTCAACCGATACCCTTTGCGCCCTTGTCAAGAGGCGGGGTCACAAGGCTTTTGGCGCTTATGACGGCGTACACGCCCTTTCTATTATGAATAAGGAGCCGGTGGATGTTCTGGTTACTGATCTCAAAATGCCAAAGATGGACGGGATGGCCCTATTAAAGGCTGTTAAGGAACGATGGCCTGAGGTTGTGGTCATTGTTGTTACTGCTCATGGCAGCGTGGAAGCCGCTGTTGTCGCCATGAAAAACGGAGCTTTCGATTTTATTACAAAACCCCTTGATAACAACGAATTGCAGGTAAAATTTCAGAAGGCTGTAGCCCAAAGAGAGATGTCCTTGAAACTGGAGCGCATGAGCGCGCGAATTGATTCCTACGAAGCTGAAAACGCTTACCGGCATGGTATGGGGGAAATAATCGGAAACAGCCAACCCATGCGTAAAGTATATGAAACTATTGAGAAAGTAGCGCCAACAGATTCAACTATTTTGATTTTTGGCGAGAGCGGTACAGGTAAGGAACTGATAGCACGGGCTATTCATCAAAAAAGCAAAAGAAAAAAATCCTTTTGTCACTGTTCATTGCGCGGCCTATGCCGAAGGCATTTTGGAAAGTGAGTTGTTCGGTCATGAGCGCGGCGCATTTACAGGAGCTGGGGCCAGAAAAATCGGCAGGTTTGAGCTTGCGGATAAGGGCACTTTTTTTCTTGATGAGGTGGGTGAAATTCCCATGGGGATTCAGACAAAGCTGCTAAGGGTGATTCAGGAGAGGCAATTCGAGAGGGTGGGGGGCGCCAGGACAATTGATGTGGATATTCGTATTGTCTCAGCCACAAACAAGAACCTAAATAAAGCTATTGAAGAAGGGGGTTTTAGAGAGGATTTATTTTACAGGCTGAATATATTCACCATCGATTTACCGCCTCTCCGTGATCGAAAAGATGATTTGCCGGTTCTGGTTGAAGCTTTTATCAAAAGAGAAGCAGCCCGCCTGGATCATGAAGTTCTAGGTCCAACGCCAGGAGCCCTGGATATGCTGATGGATTATGATTGGCCGGGAAATGTCAGGGAGTTGAAAAACGTAATTGAAAGGGCCGCTGTATTAGCAGGGCGAGAGCCAATAGATATCCCTCATTTTCCACAAATGTTAGCCGTCAAGGTGACTTCTTATGTCTCATTACCTGATGATGAAGTGGATTTTGATAAAGAGATGGAAAACTATGAAAGGCGTTTGATAACCCATGCCTATGAGAAATCCGACAAAGTTAAAGCCAAAGCCGCGAAACTACTTGGAATCGACAGAAATAGATTTAGATACAAACTTGAGAAACATGGAATAAAAGACTGATGAAGGTCCACAGCTACATATTCCGGGTTATAATGCTCCTCATATATTTGGGGTGCGGTTCTGTTTATGTAACGGCCGATGAGAAAGTAAATCCTGTTTTTGCGTGGAAGGAATGGAAGAGCATTGATGCCGCTATTGCTTTACGCCCTTTAGATGGCCCTGAAGATATTCTTGAAAAAGTCGAGATCATCCAGGACAGGGTGGATGAACTGGACAAGGAGAAGGCGCGCCTTGTCAAAGAGAACAAAATCAGCGAAAAAAGACTTAGAAATCTGATTAGCCAAAAGGAAGTTCTTCAGGACCTTGCTGATATCAGAATGGGTGGCGATTCTCAATCCAGGCAGCGATTAAACGACCTGGCAGAGCGCATTCGCCGGGAAAAGAGAATGGTTGATATGAGACTGGAATCAATATCCATGCTTGAAAAGGAATCCGGAAGACTAATGAACATTATTGCTGAATATGGTGAGAAAGCCAGGCTGATGAAAATCAAGGAAGGCGGTGTTCAGTGAGAAAAATTACCGCCCCTTGGCTTTTTTGGGGGTTGGTAATTATTTTATTTCCAGGTTTGTTTTTTGCCCAGGTGGAAAAAATGGCTAAGGTAGTTTCAGGGAAAATAAACCTGTTTGGAAAATATGACTCAAACGCCGATCTTACAAGCGGAATAGAGACTGGTGATCCTGAATTGGAGGAGGAGATTGAAAGTGCGTATATCTCTGAAATATCAGCACAACTTCTTTTTATATCTCCCTGGAACTCACCATGGCGTGTCGAATTTGAAATGTTCGGCCTGACTGATATCTATATGAAAAATATCGATGATACCTGGTTTATTGGACGAGAAAATCTCTATATCGGATATAATTTTGGGTCAAATACCATCAGTCTTCAAAACGAGACCAGCTATTTTTCCGAACCTGACGACATGGAATTCAGTGTTCTGAGAAACTGGACCACTCTAGCTTTTAAAAGAGTATTCTCCCCATTATGGCAAGGGCGGATCGGATATGAAAATATCATCAATATCTACCCGGAAAGCAGTTTTTTTAACTACTACTTAAATGGTGGCTTTCTTGAGATAAGGAACACATGGACTCCACTCTTCTCAACTTATTATAGTTATGATTTTCTATACTATACCGGTAGCCTGGAGGCAAACAACGATGACCGGATGACCTCCCCTGAATCAGGTTACAGACAGACAGGAGAGATTGGGTTTGACAGCTTTTTCGCCGGAAAAAACAGTCTTAGCGGCAGCTACGCCTTTCAAGTCGATGACTCTTCGGTGGAAGGCATTGAGCGAATCGGGGATTTTGACGGAGATGAGCTTTCAAATGAGGTCTATGCGGAATTCAATTTTACAAAACATAAAGGCATGATCCTATATAACCACAAGTTTAACAAACGTTTCTCCTTTTCCATGTATAACGAACTGATTAAAAAGGTATTTATCGAAAGCGGGCACCCATTCTCAAGCTTTCAATCTCATCGATCCGATCTTCTTTTTCTCTCCTCAACCTGGGTCTCCGCTGGGATTTATGACGGATTGTATGGAAAATTAAGATATGTCTATCGAATGAATGAATCGGAAAAAGATGTTGAGGATTACCAGGATCACATCATCTCTCTTGGCCTGGAATACCGATTCTAACCCGGCCAGCCGCCGGTCCCGGTAACCCGACAACACATTTTCTATGGATAGAAACCTGTATTGCCGGGAAATGGCTTGGAAACTCCGGATTTTCCATATGGGTGCCGTTTATCATTAGAAATAGTTTTAAAGTGCTGAAAAACCAGCAGCGCTGAAAATTTAGCGCTGATTTTTCATCGAATATCATTAATAAACGAACTTTTTATCAAATAAGGGAAGGCTTTGGGGTGGTACGCTTATTGCTGCTATTCAATATGTCGCGATGAGATATATCAATAATAATTTTTGGAGGTGGCACAATGAGAAAAATACTGGCCCTGTTGGCTATACTTATTCTGGCTTCGTTTGTTCTCTGGAGCATTGGCTGCGGTGACGACGATGATGATGATGATGACGATGGTGTGGAGCTGGACTTCGATCCCAACGACTTCCAGGCCACGGTTGACAATAATTATTTCCCTCTGCCTCTGGGAAAGGAACGGACTTATGAGGGTGACGATGGTGAAGATGATCTTTTGGTATATACAACTGTTCTTGACCAGACTGTCACTATTGCCGGAGTGGAGTGCACTGCTCTAAAAGAAGAGGAATATGAGGATGACGAACTGGTGGAAATCTCCATTAACTGGTTTGCCCAGGAGATATCCACAGGCGATGTTTACTACTTTGGCGAGGATGTGGACGAGTATGAAGATGGAGAGGTCACAGGGCACCCCGGCGCCTGGAAAGTCGGCGTGGATGTAAGCGCGCCTGGAAAAATATTCCCCGGCAATCCCCAGTTGGGAGATACTTTCAGCCCCGAAACAGTCCCTGGCGAGGCAGAGGAAACAGCGGAGATTGTTGAAGTCGGCCTTGATTACACAACCCCATACGGTGATTTTTCAGACGTGATCAAAGTTGAAGAAGTCGATCTTCTTGATGATGAAGTTGAATGGAAGCTTTATGCCCCAGGCGTTGGCCTTATTTCAGAGCTGTATGAAGAGGGAGAGATGCCTCTGACCGAAATGGATTAATCAACAAAATAATCTTGATTCAAAAACCCTCGATTTATTCGAGGGTTTTTTTTTAAGAATCAAAATCTCGTGTATACAAATTGCCTGCTCCATGATTTTTCTGGAAATATGAGATTCTTGTACAGATTTTGTCAAAAATTTTCCACACCCATTGATTTCCTCAAGATATTCTTTGACACAACCGAATAACACAATTATATTCAGAATCAGCTTGGTCGGGGGTGAATCAATATGGATAAAACCAATATCGAAAAGAAAAACCATGGGTAAAACAGTTTTGGTTATTGAGGACAACCAGGATAACAGGGATATAATTCTTGAATTCCTGTCCGCATATGGATTTGATGTTCTATCCGCGGTGGATGGCCAGGAGGGCCTTGACACATTTAAAACCAAAAAACCTGATCTTGTATTGAGCGATGTGCTGTTGCCAAAGATAAATGGCTTTGGAGTTTGCCAGAGCATAAAAAATGACGAAAACCCGGTGCCGGTTATTTTAATGAGCGCGTTATATAAAACCCATGCCCTGCAGGCCGAAGCCAGGGAAAAATATGGTGCTGACGATTATATGTTAAAGCCGCTGAACCTGGTGAAGCTCTCTGAGAGAATATGCCAGATACTCCATGTCTCAAAGGATGATCTTGAGAAACAGATGGAACAGATCAAAAAGCCGCCGGATTTAATATCAGATAAGGGCTCTTTTGAAGAAAATCCACCAGTTTATGTTTTATCACATTTCTTTAAAAAGCAAGCCACGGGAATTCTAAACTGTGATGGAGATGGAAAAAGAAAGTTCTATTTCAATAAAGGTTTCCCTGTTTTTATCA
>CAYSHR010000162.1:0-7395 GCA_964430795.1 uncultured bacterium | reverse complement strand
ATTATGACTTATTTGATTACTTCGATGCCGCTGATGATGTCGATGACGACGACGACGACGATGACGACGACGACGTCGATGACGATACAGTGGATATGGTCTACATTGCCCAGGGTCCTTTCCAGATGGGATGCGAGCCCGGTGATGGGAATTGCGCGGGACAGGAATCTCCACGCCACGAAGTGGACCTTTCGGCCTATTACATTGACATCCACGAGACCACCAACAGCCTGTACGCGGATTTTCTGAATGTGAACGGCAATGATTGCGATGGATACGAGTGCGTGGACGCCGACGACCCGGATATTCGTTTGAGTGAATCAAAAGGAGTCTGGACTGTGGAGGCCGGATTTGAGGATCACCCGGTTGTGGAGGTTACCTGGTACGGCGCGAAAGTTTTTTGCCAGTGGACAGGAGGCAGGCTGCCCACAGAAGCTGAATGGGAAAAAGCGGCAAAGGGCGCGGCGGAGCACTTCATCTATCCATGGGGCGATTCCTTTATGGCCAATGCCGCGAATTACATAAGCTCCGGCGATCCCTATGATGACGACACAACTCCCGTGGGCTATTATGATGGAAGCCTCCAAGGCGCCTATCAGACCGCCAACGGCGCCAGTCCATACGGCGCCTATGATATGGTGGGTAATGTATGGGAATGGGTGAGCGATTATTATGACGCCGGATATTACGGTGTCAGCCCTTATAATGACCCACAGGGACCGGCGACGGGCGTTGATCGCGTTTTACGCAGTGGCGGCTGGTTCAGTTTCCAACAATTCCTTCGAACAACGTACCGAATCGGAAGCGATCCTGTTTGGTCTTACGGCACCGATGGTTTTCGTTGCGCCAAGGACTAAACCGGTTAAAACACAATGGTCGTAAAAAGCTCAAAAAATGGCCTGGTTGCCTTACTAAAACCCGGCAAATGTTGATATGTTAAAATTAATATGATATTAACAATTTAGCTTTTTAATAATCTATGCTCATAGTTCGGCGAGGAGATTCTTATGAAAATAAACAGATTAGCTCTTATCGGGCTGTTGGTTCTGGTTTCCTTGTTCCTCTTAATTTCCTGTGTAGGAAATGACGACGATGACTCCCAGGAAAGAGAAGAGAATGACGATGACGACAACGATGACGACGACGATGTCCAGGACGACGACGACGATGATGATGATGACAATGATGACTATACCGGCCCGGCGATTCTTAACCAGGAGAACCAGGATCATATAGATGAGGTGACTCACTCGAAAAGAAGCTGGTTAAATTCGGTGGAACTGCTTGTTGACGGAGTAGAAAGCTACCCCTTGCGAAACCAGCTTATCCAAGGCGCCACTAAGCACATTAACCTTCAGTACCTTGTTTTTGAGAGCAATGACACAGGGTACGCCACTGCCCAACTGCTGGCCGACAAGGCGGCCCAGGGAGTGGAAGTCAACGTCATCCTCGATTGGGTTTCTCAAATGTTTCAATCCGATGGCATGGGACCCATTGACGTGATGAAAAACGGCGGGGTCAACGTGGTTCTTTACGACCCCATCTGGTGGGACTGGGAAAGGGTTATCAACAAGCGGGTCCACGTTAAAGTGCTGATTGTGGACGGCAAGGAAGCAATCGTGGGCGGCCTGAATGTAGGTGACAGCTATTTTCTGGGAGGGCAGGAACCACAGGCATGGAGAGATACCGACGTATACGTAACAGGCACAGCCGTGGCCCACGTCCAGATGCATTTTCTGTCAAATTGGGACGAATTCAACAAAGTGATTTTCCCGGGTTTTACTGATAACTACACCCGATTCCATCCAAAGCTTGACAACCCCGGCGAAACAACCGTCCGATACCTTAGTCATACACCGCGACACGGCAAGTTCTGGATTTACAACATGTATAACGCGGTTGTGCCCATGGCTGAAGAATATATCTACCTGGAGAGTCCCTATTTCTGCCTTCACGAAACTCTGCTGGAGAATCTCAAGGAGGCCGCGCAAAATGGAATCGACGTAAGAATTCTCACCAACGGGCAGGACAACATCGACATGGGCGAGATGATGTGGTTCGCCTCCCTCTACTATTTCCAGGAATTGATGGACGCGGGCATCAGGCTGTTTTTATTTGAAGGGGGCGGCGAGTACGAAATGCTCCATTCCAAGATTGGCGTCATCGACGGCGTCTGGTCCACCATCGGGTCATATAACCTCGATTTCCGCAGCGCTTTTTCAAATTCCGAATGCGTCCTGAATGTCCATGGAGAGGAGTTCGGCCTGGCGATGGAAGAGCTGCTCCTAAAAGATATGTCCGCGGCCTATTCCATGGAGGTCGACCAGGATTTCATGGACGCCCTTACCCAGGAAGATCTTGACGCCATGGAGTTCTGGCACAACTTCGAGGGACTCATGAAATAAAGGACCGTTACTGGGCGGAAACTACGATATTAAAATTCCAGTGCGGTTTGGAAAAGAGCATGTGTAATCTTATTGCCCCGGTTATCCGCGCCGGACATAACCTGAAGACCCAGGTGAAGATGATCCCATGGATCATAGCCGGCAAATCCGCCGTATTGGGAAAAACTTGTAACTTCATAATTCGGGTCGTTGCCCTGGGTTTCCAGCCAGTCAAGACCCGATATGGTTTCGAACTTCCCTCCGATCCGCACAGCGCCATTTAGCACAAGGGCGGCAACCTCTCCATTCATGGCGCTGATGGCAGCAGCAGCGCCGGTGTTGTCAACATATTCCTCTTCATTAAATTCACCGGTAGTGACATATTCACCGGTAATTCCAATTCCAAACAAATCAGTAAAGGGCAATTCAGCGGTTAGAAAACCACCATATAAGGGAACGTCTGTTTTATAACGAATAAATTCATCGCCGTTGTCAGGTGTATTGTCCGGGTCAACTTCGGCTAGATTGCCGCCGAACTCAAGGGAGGTTTCGGTGGCGTCGCTCAGGAAATATCCACCTATTGTCACGCTATAGCGATCCTGAAAAGCCAAGGGCATGACATTCAATCGGGCTGCATAGGAGTCGACAATGTTATCCGCAGCTTTTCCATTTTCGTCCACATTTTCAAAATCACCGGCAAAAGTCCAGCCGCTGACATGAAAAAAAATATGTTCGTAACCAATGCCCAGGGCGCTTTGGCGGCACTCAGCCAGCTCCAGAACCAGGGGATCGGAGATGGCAAAGGTATCAAATTGGCCCACTGGAAGATAGGTTTTGCCTAATTGGCCAAAAAGCCCCATCCAAGCCAAAGTGATAAAGCCCTCGTCCATATCAACCCCCAGGTCTTCTCCGCCGAAGTCCTCTTCCCAGAGAAAAAAGATGGCGCCCGACAGATACTCATTGGGTTCAATTTCCGCGCCCAAGCCGGCGTTAAAAATATAAATGTCGCTGACAGTTTCTACGTCAAGGTCATTGGTTTGGGGGGCAAAGCTCAAGTAGCCGACCCGCGCGTCTATTATTCCGTTAATGGTGGTCACGTCGAACCAGTCCTGATTTGTTATCTTTTTATCGGCAAAAACAGGAGTTGTAACTGCTATCAAAGAGATGATTGAAAAAAAAATACTAAACACCTTCACTTACGACCTCTTTTCTTAAGTAATTGTATTGATAAAAGCTGTTTGGGACTCAGTGGTCTCGACGGTCGATGGCGTTGGTTTTTCCGGTGGGTTTATCTGTTCCTTTCATTTCTGTAATCAGACAGTGGGTCCTTTTCGCAATTAAATCCGCATCCACCGCTACATCCGGAGTCATCTGTCGTGGCGGTTCGATAGAGTTTGTGAACGAACCAGCCCAGGGAAATTCCGACAATCAGGATGACGATAAATGTTTGCATAATGTCATTCCTTTTCACTTGGAGTTATTGGCTCTATGATTTCCTTTGTTGATTCAGGAGCAATCGGCACTGCTTCCACAGGTGGAATAATGGGTGTTTTCGCTTCATCCAGAAATTTGCTCCAGGGTGTTTTGACATCGGTTTGAATAACATTGGCGCGCGCTTTTTCGATCCCGAAAACCGGGGCGATGTTGTAGGCGCCAAAGGCCATGATCCAGGCCAGGGCGGTGGTGTAGGCAATCAGGAACAACGTCCATTTCCACTTGCTCCCCGCCTCTTTATGCCAGGCGGCCATGGCCACCATGCAGGGGATGTAGATCAGGGTGAAGACCATCAAAGCCAGGGCCATGGCCGGGCTGTACTTGGGGTCTTTGCCGATTTTTTCTCGCAGAGATTCAGACTCCTCGTCTTCCTCGCCGCCCAGGCTGTAGATGGTGCCCATGGTTCCAACAACAACCTCCTTAGCCGCAAAACCGGCAAGGAGACTGATGCCCACTCGCCAGTCGAATCCCAGGGGGCGAATGAAAGGCTCCATACCTTTGCCGATGGCACCGGCTATGCTCGCTTCCATGTCCCGAGACGCCATGTGGTTTTCCAAACCCACTTTGGCGTCCTCGAATTGCGATGTCAGTTCCGGGCTCGGACCCGCCATGCTTATTTTCTGCGCATAGACTGTTTCCATCTGTTCCATCAGCGGCTCGTATTCACCATTGTCCGCGCCGGGGAAGGTCATGGCCGCCCACATTATTATGGAAACTGCCAGGATCACGGTGCCGGCTTTTTTCAGGTACATCCAGCCCCGCTCCCAGGTGTGGATGAGCACGCCTTTTATGGTCGGCATTCTGTAAGGTGGAAGCTCCATAACAAAAGGCGCGCCATGGCCCGGAAGGATGGTCTTGCGAAAAACCTTTGCCATGACAATGGCCAGGACAATGCCCAGCACGTAGATGCCCGTAAGGAGGTTGGCCTGGAAATTATCGGATCTCGACGCGAAAAACGCGCCGATTAACAGCACGTACACCGGCAGCCGCGCGCCGCAGCTCATAAGAGGCGCCACCAACATGGTGATCATCCGATCCTTTTTGTTCTCCAACGTGCGGGTGGCGTAAATGGCGGGCACGGTGCAGCCGAAACCTACAATCATGGGGATGAAGCTTTTGCCGTGAAGGCCGACCTTGCTCATCACTCTGTCCATAATAAAAGCCGCGCGGGCCATATACCCCGAGTCTTCCAAAAAGGCGATAAACAAAAAGAGCAGAACGATCAACGGGAAAAAGCCCATGACCCCACCCACACCACCGATGATGCCATCAATGAGCAGGCTTTTAAGCAGACCGTCGGCCATGGGATCAAACAGGCCGCCAAGCCATCCGAAGAAAATTTCCAGCCACCCCATGGGGATTTCGCCGACAGTAAAGGTCAGCTTGAACATGAGCCACATGGCGAAAAGGAAAATAGGCAGGCCCAGAAAGCGGTTGGTTGCCACTTTGTCGATCTTGTCCGAGATGGTCAGCCGGTTTTCACGAGGGCGGCGCACCGCTTTTTTCACCGCCCCGGCGATAAAGCCGTAACGGGCGTCGGCGATAATGGCATCGGGCTCGTCGTCGTATACATCCTCCAGATGCTTTTCCACTTTGGCAAGGGCCGGCGAAAGCTCTGGCCAGACCGAAGTGGACTCAAACTTCTCCAGGATTACAGAGTCCTTTTCCAATGCCTTTATCAATAACCATTTGGCGCCGTATTTTTTTACTATGGTATCATCTTTATTGGCGATCACTTCCAGTTCACCAAGATGATCTTCCAACTCTTTTCCGTAACGAATGGGCGCGTCGGCAAGAGTTTTCCGGCCATGGGCAACGGCCAGGACTTCGGTCATCAGATCATCCATGCCTTTGTTTTTATTACCCACCGTAGGCACTACGGCTACTCCGAGAAGGGGTTCGAGCTTTTCCGCGTCGATCTTGAAACCTCGTTGCTCGGCAATATCGGACATGTTCAGCGCAACAACGATCTTCGCGCCAAGTTCACGAAGTTGAACCGTCAGGTAGAGATTGCGTTCCAGGTTCGAGGCGTCAACAATGTTGACCACAACGTCGGGCTTTTCGTCCACGATGAAATCCCGGGCGATGATCTCTTCCATGGAAAAGGCGGTCAGGGAATAGGTGCCGGGAAGGTCCACCACTTCTACTTCACGGTCGTTTATTTTAATTGTGCCGTATTTTTTTTCCACGGTCACGCCCGGGTAGTTGCCCACGTGCTCTCGCGCGCCCACCAGATTGTTAAAAATCGTGGTTTTGCCGCTGTTGGGATTGCCGGCCAGGGCGACGGTGATTTTATCAGCCACGTTTCACCTCCCCGACAAAGATATTTTTCGCGTCCTCTTTACGAAGGGACAGGTGATAACCCTTGACCATAATGTCGATGGGATCGCCCAAGGGCGCGACTTTTTCCACCTTTATTTCAGCGCCTTTGCCAACGCCCATGTCAAGGATGCGGCGCCGGACTTCGCCTTTGGCGGCAATTTTGGTAATAGTGGCGCTATCACCGGGTTTCAGTTCGTTTAGAGTTGCGGCCATATTCGAATATTCTCCTTATAAAATCAGGAAACCGGTTTTACAAAAATTTTGTGGGACATGCCGTGGCCGATGGCGATACGGCTATCCCGAGTCCGAACAGTAATGGGACCGGCAAAAGTATTCTGAAGAATCTCGATATCATCACCTTGGATGATGCCCATAGAGGCCAGCCGCTGCTGCATCTTTCTGCCGCCGTGAATCGCGCCGACTGTGACATGCTCTCCATTGTTGATCATGCTAAGGGGCATCTCCGGCTGTTTTGGCTGGAAAGGGACGGGGGCGATTTCCGTAGAGTCTGTTATGATCCGGCACTCGCCGCATAACCCCTCGATTCGCAAAGCGTGACGCAACATCTCAAAGCCATATTCCCGGGCGACAATCTCCTGGTTGATCTCAATGTCGGGATGGGTGAACTCGACGACCTTTCCACAACCGATGCAAAGCAAATGATCGTGATGGACATGGCCGTAAACATGCTCATAAAAAACCTGATCCTCGCGAAAAATCACCTTTCGAACAAGCCCCGCGCAAACCATATGAGCCAATGTGGCCTCCGCCTGGCCAATGGTCACTTTCTCATCCAACCGACGTCCAAGCTCCTCCAGGGTAAAATGATCATGGATGTCGAAAACCTCGTCACACACCGATTTGTGGATGTCGGTCATTTGAATATTTCGTTCAGACAAATGTTTCTTAAAAAGCTTTTTAGGACTATCCATGCTTATGCCTCCAAAAAAATCGCCCGATCGGCGAGAATACTTCCACCTAATCGGGCTCTGGGTTCTTTATGACCACGGGCCTCAGTTCAACTTTAATAATCACCTCTTTCAGATGCTTTTCTCTTTAAATGAAACCTCCGACCAACCCGTATCCAGATTTACAATCAAATCGGCAATGTTAATTGCCATCTCTCTTTTACATCGAGGGCAACGGATGATGACGCCCTCCCTTGTCAACTTTGCCAGCAGTCTGCCGCAATTGC
>CAYSHR010000161.1:0-7395 GCA_964430795.1 uncultured bacterium | reverse complement strand
GAGAGGCCGCAATTGAGACACTTTCCAGCGGAGATCGGGCTTTTCGTTCCGCATTTTGGACAAGTCAAGGCAGGTTCAGTCAATTTTTCTCACCACATTCAATTTATTTCGACAATTATTTTCATAAGATTTCTAACGTAGGCAATAAACAGTCAAAGCCGTTTCTCACCGCCGTAGTTTAGCACGAAATAACCGTACTTTAAAATAGAGTAAAAAAAGAAAACCCATTAATTTTAGTTTTCTTTGTCGCCATGGATATCGGTTTGGAGCTTTGGAAAAATATCGCCCTTCTTCGGGCTTGAGAATTATTGACACCTCAATGTTTGGCGCGATACCGATTGGAAGTCCTTTTTCCATACACCTGTCGTACATTTTGGCAAAAACAGGGGCCAGAGCTTTCGCGTCAGGGAGAGGCGCGTCCTCGTCTTTGGTTCCAATCAGAGGGCGGAAAACGCAGACTGTTGGGATAGCGCCAACATCTGTAATCCATTTTATTGCCTCCAGCGTCTCTTCAACAGGCTCGATCCCGGCGATAATCTCTCCGTTTGTCGTGTCAAAAATCTTCGCGCAATATTTTATGGCGTCAAGGTATAGCTTTTGACCGACAAACCTGCTTTTTCCCGGACAGAGCTTTTCAAAATATTCCCTGTTCCAAAATTCAAAACAGAAACTGACCTGGTTGACTCCCATCTTTTTCAAGCGGTCATATCTCGAAAAATCAGGATGAGGAGGGGTTTGCACTCCAATCAGCAGGCCGGTGGATTTTTTCACATCTTTGATAAAGGGTTCGAGCTGGTCAAGGAAAGCGTCCTGCTCATAGTATCCGGTGTTAAAGTGAACGTAGGTGATTTTCGACTCAACCATGGCGGCCTTAACTGTTTCGGTAACATCTTGCACCTGTTTGTTTTCGTCCTCTTCTTTGCCAAGATTGAGTCCCACCGAGCAGAAAGAACAGTTCTGCCTGGGGTCCAGCGTCCAGTAATGACAAACCCCTGTTGGATAAATTCCGATATATGTACCTTGTAGAACGCCGACGCGACTCATGAGTTTGCCTGAACTGGTTTTTTTATCATACCAGTCGGGCTTTTTGGGGAGTGTGATCGGGCAAATCAAATCCTCTTCCATGTAAATAAAATAGCCTTTTTTTTCATAACGGAGCAGATAAGGGGATTCTTTTGCGAAGCTCTCCAGAACCGGAATATTGGCCCAGAGGTTATCAGGAAGAACTACCTCGAGGCCGCTACCCAAGCCGGCTCTTGTTCGCATAATGGGTCTTCCTGTTTTGTCAATATCCTTGCACGATTTATCTATCCGGATGCCTTTGCAAAAAAGATCGAGCTTTAAAAAACCTGGGTTTGTTTTTGGGTCCGGATTCATATAAAGTCCAAAGGAATTAAAAAACACCGTCCTGATCTGTTATCGGCCTTGCTATGGCCACTGCGTCAATCACCTTCGCGCCACTGTTTTTCAATGTTTTGGCGCATTCTGAAAGGGTTGACCCTGTTGTAGTTATATCATCCACAAGGAGAATCTCTCCCTGGTTAATAAACGAAGGCGCCTTGCAGCTAAAAGCGCCCTTCACGTTTTTGCGCCGCTGTTTATGTTTTAAAGTATATTGAGGAGGCGTGTCCACAATTCTGTATAAAACCTCATCAGACCATTCAATCTTTCTTACTTTGGCGATCTCTCTTAAAAGCAGGGCGCACTGATTGTATCCTCTCCACCGTATCCTGTTGTCATGAAGGGGAACGGGAATCACCAGGTCATAATTTTCCCAATCAATCCCCATCTGCTCAGTCTCAAGTAGCAGCCCGGCAAGAGACTGGGCTCTTGAGACGCCCCGGTTCATTTTGAAATCCCAGATAGCTTCTTTCAATTTGCCGGCATACTTGTATGGAACGCGAATATATCTGTACTGGGGTGGTGATTCAAGGCATTTCCGGCAGGGTCCCACGCCCTGCTTTGAAACCGGTTTCGCGCATAGCGGACACGATGGAGGCGCCAACTTTTTACACTCGGACTCGCATTCCCCGCAAAATCGCCTTTCTTCATTCTTTGCCAAGGGTTTCCGACAAATCGGACATGCTGCTGGAAAAAGAGCATCAGCCAACAGGGCAAAAGCCCGAAGCCAGGGTCCAACTTTATTTGTCCTCATTGTCTAATCCTTGAAAATGGTGGGGCGATCCATCTCCATGGGCGGGGTTATTCCAAGGAGCGTTAAAATTGTCGGCGCCATATCAGACAGAACCCCTTTCTCAACCAGTTCTATTTCAGAGGTCTCTTTCCCGATATAAAAAAGCTCTACGGGAAAAGTGGTGTGGGCTGTGTGGGGCTTGCCCGTTTGCGGGTCCACCATCAGCTCCACATTTCCATGATCCGCCACCACTATAGCGACGCCGTCTTTTTCAAGCACCGCGTCAACAACCTCGCCAACGCCTTTATCCACAGCCTCCACAGCTTTTACAGCCGGTTCAAAAAAACCACGATGTCCCACCATGTCGCAATTCGCGAAATTGAGCATAATGACATCATAGGTATGGTAAAGCCTTTCCTGGTCGTCGATTTTTGAGGGGGAAAGTTCAACGCCTTGAGTTTCTTTGGCCATTTCACGAACGGCACCAATGCCTTCTAAAATAGCTTTTACAACCAACCCGGTAACTTCCGGCGCCCTCATTTCAGGTTGCTTATCCTCTGAAATAGATTTGCTTTTTACCAGAATTCTATCCTCAAGGCAGAAGGGCGCCTCGATTTTTGAATTGAAAAAACTGGTGACATGACGAAACTTCTGGGTTTCGCTTATTCGCAGTTGGACAAGGCCATTTTCACAGAGCACTTCACTAAGAATATTTGACATGTTCATCGGAGGCAGCACCCCATTATTGAACTCATCATAATATCTGGTTAGGCCGGCATACCTGATTTTTGGAATATCTCTTTTAAAAAAAGAAAATTCCGGGTCCACAAAAGCCCGGGTCAGCTCAACGGCCCGGTCCTGGCGATAATTAAAATGTATCACCGAGTCGCCATCCTTTATCAGACCCGCGGGAGTCTCGCCCTTTTGGCAAATCAGGGTGGGTCTTATAAACTCATCGGTCTCGATTATGGCGTCCGGACTTTTTTCGTACTCCCTTTTCTGCTTCTCGATTCTGCCATAAGCCTCCAGGATCGCGTTCTTTGCCGTGTTCGCGAAAAGGCCGGCGCCTTTGGTCAGGGCCAGAAAAGCTTTTTCGATTCTGTCGTAATTCCTGTCCCGATCCATAGCCCAGTAGCGCCCCATAACAGAAGCGACCTGCCCAACTCCAATCTCATGGATCTTTTTTTCCAGGCTCTCCAAAAAATCAAGAGCGCTTTGGGGAGGAGTATCTCTGCCGTCGGCAAAGAAATGGATATATACTTTTTCCAAACCATTATCCGACGCGAGTTTAAGCAGGGCGTAAAGGTGGCGGCTCTGAGCGTGAACGCCCTGATCCTGAACCAGGCCCATTAAGTGAAGGGCGCTTCTGTTCTTTATACAATTTTTTATAGCTGAAAGAAGAACAGGGTTCTTCGCGAACTCGCCGGACCGAATGGCTTTGTCAATGCGAACGACCTCCTGTTCCACAATCCTGCCGGCACCAAGATTAAGGTGCCCGACTTCGGAAGAGCCCTGACTGCCTTTTGGCAGGCCAACGTCAAGACCCGACGTGCCGATAAGGCAATGGGGGTATTTTGCTCTATAGCCATCAACGTTTGGAGTATCGGCAGCGGCTACGGCATTGCCTTTAACCTCCTGGTTATATCCCCATCCGTCACGAATTATCAAGACTATAGGTCCGGTCATTTTTCCACCTTGCTGATAAAAAAGATTTACTACTACCTGAATTATTCGGAATCAAAAGTGATGGCTTTGGCCTCAGGCCAGATTCCCTCAAGATCATAAAAGTTTCTAACCGGCTGGTAAAAGATGTGAACGACAACATCAATAAAATCCACAAGAACCCAATGCCCTTCTCTGTCCCCTTCAATCCCAAGAGCCTTGTTTCCCGATTTCTTCATTTCCTGAGAGATAAACGCGGCAATGGTCTGAGCCTGTTTTGTGCTTCTACCATGGCAGATAACAAGGGCGTCGGTATATGAGCAAAGCTTTGCCACATCCAGCACCACAATCTCTTCCGCGTTTTTTTCCGTGGCCAGTTCCGTGATCTTTTTCGCAATATCAATGGTTTCTTTTTTCAAGGAAGTTAGAGCCTCCATATATTATTTATTATCATTCCCTTAACTGTTTACAGGTAATTTAATTCGCCGGGGCGCCAATGTCACGGATAAACTTTTTGAAAATGCTGATAATCTTTCGATTTTCGCCAATGGCCGCCCCACTTCCATCCCCTTGACGCAAAGCTTTTATAACAAGGGCCACCCTTTACGATCATGCCTTTTACTTTTGCCCCGCGATCAAGATAGTTCTTTCCTTCGGGCGGATAAATCTTATCACCCTTTATATATGGATTGACAAGGGGATTAATATCTATGGCCATGCCAAAGGCGTGCTTTGACCACTTGGTCGAGCTGCCTGTGACATGCCGGCAATTGAACCCCGATGTATTATTCGCGGCCATGGACTTGTTGTCGCTGCCTTCGTATTTGTCAATAAGCTCCATTGTCAGAATGGGAAACTTTTTCTCATATAATTCTATAAAAATGGCGTAAACCTCCACCGCCGCTTTTTTATGAACAATGATTTTTCCCATATGAGCCAAATCATCATATCCCCAAAATGGAACCTCAAGATAGGCAAGGTCATCCAAATCTACAGGACACCCCTCCCGCCAGGAATACCTTAACATCTCCCTTTTTACATCCTCGGGAATGGAGTTAATGCCCCCCCTGGGTTCTCCTCTCTCCTTGGCTGTGACCCTTTTGGATAGAATGGGCCTGGGCTTGGCAAGAGGCAAAACCACTTTTGCGTTACCATGCCTTAATTGGCAGGAGGTTAGAATCGCCGCCAATCCAATGGCGAAAGCCAGTGTGAAAATAAATGCTTTTCTGTTCATCCTTAACCTTTAGGGCAAAAGCCCATTGCAAACATAAGTGGAAAATACTAATCTCTACAATAGAGATTAACGGAAAAGATCGGAAGATTCTATTTTATTTTAGGATAACGTTTCTGTTTTTTCCATGTCGCGAAATGGTTGCGGGAGGAAATCGTCATGAATAGAAAAATTCCATTATGCCTGCTTTTCATCCTGGTTCTTCTTCCCTCTTTTGTTTACGGCCAGAGCGACAGAGCCAAAGCCAAGTCATATAACACCAGAGGTTACGCCCTTTATAAGGAGGGCAAATTCAGCGAGGCGTTAAGCCTGTTTAATAAAGCCATTGACGTGGATTCCACTTACGGGCAGGGCCATTACAACGCGGCATGTACCCTGGGAGTGCTAAGGGCAAAAGAGGGGCCTTGCGGCAAGCATCAAGTCTATAAGGAAGATATAGTCAAGCATCTTCTTCTCACTTTGAAACATCTTCCGCATAAAAGAAGTAAGATGGTTAACGACCCTGACCTTCGAGTTGTTCATGACACATTTGGGTGGCAGGTAATTCTCGGCCGCTCCGCTACAAAGACTGAGGATGTAATAAAAATTCTCTCTGAGGTAAGCTGGTATGGTCCCTCTCCCGGCGCCTACGGCCCTATTGCCGGTTATGATTTTAAACCCGATATGACTGTCGCCAATTGGTCTTTGGATATTGGTTCAGACAACGTAAGCAGAGTTTATTTAAATGGCGGGTACGAGGTTAAGGGAAATAATATTACATTAATTTTTCACGACAAAGATGGAAAAGAGGAGCGAATAAAAGGAACGTTATCACCTGGCGGCATATTGATATTTGACAATGGAAAAGGGCGCAAAACAAAATATTCCGATGACCCTGATGAATGTTCCGCCTAAATTGAAAGGGCGCGAAATGACCGGAAAACACACTTCAATGGTTTTTATTCTTTTGATCTGCCTTGTTCTTCTCGGTTTATCGTGCAAGTCCACAGGACCAAAGACCATCACCCCTGATAACACCAAAATGGTTTTGATGAAGTATTTTACAGCCGGCGGAAAAGAGATAAGGGTTTCGCCAGGACCGGATAACTCAGCCGCCCCCATTAATGACGCCATCAGGTCGGCGAATCCCGGTGACGCGATAATTCTTAATCCTGGAATTTACATCAACAAGGGGCCAAAAAGAAGAGGGTCTGAGTATGAAAAGAGAAACAACGGCCCTGTTCATATTGAGGGGAAAACCAACCTGTTGATTAAAGCCCATGGTGACGCCTATGTTTTTTGCGACAAGGCCCTTGAGACCCCCCTGGAGATTGTCAACAGTTCCAATATCGTGATTGAGGGAATCGGTTTCGGGCACGTGGACCGGGGGCTTACCTGCATCGGTGGAGTGAGCCTTATTCAAAACTCCGGCAACATCCTGATAAGGCGCTGCGTGTTGCATGGCTCGGGATTTTTCGGTGTTCTGGCAAGGAAAAGCGAAAAAGTGGATATTGAACAGTGCGCCATTGTTGAGTGTAGTTACAACGCGATTATTAACGAACACACCGGCAACCTTCGAGTCAAGGAATGCTTTATCGCCTTTAATGACGGCTCCTATTACAAAGACGGCAGGCATGGACTTTTACTGGAATCGGATAACGCCCGAGGATTTGAACTCACGGGCAACATGATCTTTAAAAACAGAACGCATTTTTCAAGAAGGCTAAATTGCCCGGAACCGAATTTTATCAGGAATGTCTTTATCGCCAATTCCTTTAAACCGCCGGACATTATTATCTCTCCCGACGGCAATAAATCTCTTATGCTGTCTGCCGATAACATGGAGGGCATTATGAGCCGGGAGTCGATCTGGCCTGGCAAGGGTCCTTTTAACAGCGCAAAAGCCTATCTAAAGTTTCTGACTGTACAAGAAAAAGTGAAGTAATAGGGCCTGTCAGATTTTCCTTTCATGCCGGTTTTCTTTAAGGTCATAAAAAGTAAGAGTTGCGGCTTTTTTCCAAACTTCCTTGTCCATAAAGCAGTAAAAACCTTTAATCTCCCCGGCCATTATCCTTTGTGGCCCCTGGGGCATAAGGTTGTCCACCCTGGCAAAAAACCCCGGACCCTCAAGGTCAAAATAGCTGTGAATTGTTATAGGGCGGGCGCCCTTGTTTATGACATGAATCTCCAGATTCTGGTCAAACGCTTTTAAGCCGCAACAGGTTTTAAAGGCAAGAACGTCCTCTACCGACGAGTCCATGATTATCTTTATTTCCAGCATCCCCTTTGCCTTTTTGTTATCCCTCGTATTTGCCCACAATGGCGATGGAGCAGACGTTCATAAATGGAAATCCGCCAAGGTTGTGGGTAAGGCCGTATCTGGGGTTCT
>CAYSHR010000160.1:0-7429 GCA_964430795.1 uncultured bacterium | reverse complement strand
AGTTCCTGGCGAACCTTGACCATGGCCTCTTTGGTCATTTTTTTCTTCATGACCTTTTCATCAAGCTCTTTCAAGTCTCCCTTGAACTCATCTCTGTCGCCAAGTTCCTTTTGAATGGCTCTCATCTGCTCATTGAGGTAATACTCTTTTTGAGATCGCTCCATCTGTTTTTTTACACGGTTCTTGATCTTCTTTTCAACCTGCAGAACTTCTATCTCACCCTGCATAAAGCCAAATATCTTGTTTAGGCGCTCCTTGGCTTTTGTAGTCTCTAAAATGGATTGCTTGTCATCCAATTTGAGATTTAAATGAGCCGCGATGGTGTCGGCCAGCTTACTCATGTCCTTCATATGCAATACATTGCTCACAAGATCCTTGGGAATGCGCCTGCTCAGTTTCACATAACGCTCAAAGGTTTGATGAACCGTTCGAATAAGAGCTTCAGTCTCAACATCAGACTCAAGTTCGTCTTCCAACTCCTGACAATGAACCAGGAAAAACTTTTCATTGGGAATATATTCCTTAATATGAGCGCGCCTCTTTCCCTCGACAAGGACCTTTACCGTCCCATCGGGAAGACGAATCATCTGAGCGATGTTCGCGATTGTCCCTATGCGAAAAATCTCGCTCTTCTTGGGACTATCGACTTTGGCTACTTTTTGAGCGGCAAGCAAAATGGGTTTATCCTCGGCTTTTGCTTCATTAAGCGCCGCGATGGACATATCTCTTCCAACAAAAAGGGGTACAATCATGTGGGGAAAAACAATGATGTCCCTCAAAGGTAAAAGAGGCAAAAGCTTCTTCGAAGCTCCACCTCCGGGGCCATCTTTATCGTCACTATAAGTCATAAACATTTAAAGACCTCGCATATCAATATTTTTTCGGCGTCACGCCATCAAGCCCGGATCACAAATAACGGATTAATTGCCTTTGGCCAAAGGTCTTGGAAAAACCTTTAGGCAGTCTCCTGATCGTCAGAGGAATCATCTCTGTTTTCATAAACCAGGATGGGCTGTTCACCTGAGTTTATCACCTCTTCACTTATCACAACTTCCTTGACGTTTTTCTGACCTGGAAGTTCGTACATAATATCGAGCATGGAATCCTCAAGAATAGCTCTAAGCCCTCTGGCCCCTGACGATCTCTCCATAGCCTCCTGAGCCACCGCTGCCAGAGCCGCGTCGGAAAAGGTGAGTTTTACGTTTTCAAGATCAAAGAGCTTGGTGTATTGCTTGATTAGCGCGTTTTTCGGTCTTGTTAAAATCTTTATCAGAGATTTCCGGTCCAACTCGTGGAGAGTAACAACGGCAGGCAGCCTACCGATGAATTCAGGAATCAATCCGAACTTCAGAAGGTCCTGAGGCTGTGACAGAGCCAGAATTTCGCCTATTTTCCGCTCTTCTTTCTTTCGGATGTCAGCCTCAAAACCCATAGCGCTTCTGCCAACCCGCCTTGTGATTATCTTTTCCAAACCATTAAAAGCGCCGCCGCAGATAAAGAGAATATCAGTTGTATCAATATGAAGGAAATCCTGCTGAGGATGTTTGCGCCCGCCTTTAGGAGGGACATGGGCAATGGTTCCCTCAATAATTTTCAATAAGGCCTGCTGAACACCCTCCCCTGAAACATCTCTTGTAATGGAAGGGGAATCGCTCTTTCGGCTGACTTTATCGATTTCATCAATGTAGATGATCCCTTTTCGCGTCCGTTCAATATCAAAATCGGCGTTTTGCAAAAGGGCAAGAACAATATTCTCAACATCCTCGCCAACATACCCGGCCTCAGTAAGAGTGGTGGCGTCCGCTATAGCAAAGGGCACATTCAGGATTTTTGCAAGGGTCTGAGCAAGGAGAGTTTTTCCACATCCAGTGGGACCCACCATAGAATATTGCTTTTTGAAAGCTCAACACTGTCGGACTGCCTTGTGTAGTTGATTCGTTTGTAGTGATTGTAGACTGCCACGGAAAGGGTTTTTTTCGCGTTCTCCTGCCCTATTACATACTCATCCAATTGAGTCTTGATCTCTTTAGGAGTGGGAATTCTGTCCTGAGATGTTTCTCTTACCTCTCTCTCGGTCTCCTCGGCTATGATGTCATTGCAAAGCTGAATACACTCATCACAAATATATACGCCAGGTCCGGCAATAAGCTTTTTTACCTCTCGCTGGCTTTTTCCGCAAAAGGAACAATTGAGTTTATATGAATTATTGTCGGATTTTTTCCTCATTTTCAGCCTTCCTTCTCCAATGCGGCATCGCGCTTTTCTATTACGCGATCAATCAATCCGTATTCCTTTGCCTGGTCAGGGCTCAGGAAGTTATCCCTGTCGGTATCCTTGGATATCCTCTTTAAAGACTGTCCTGTATGATCAGCAAGAATTCTGTTGAGTTCTTCTTTCATTCGCAGTATCTCTTTTGCCTGAATATCAATATCGGAAGCCTGCCCCTGGGCGCCTCCCACAGGTTGGTGAATCATGATTCTCGCGTGGGGCAATGCCGTTCTTTTACCTTTTTTTCCCGCGGCCAGAAGCAACGCGCCCATGCTTGACGCCTGGCCAACGCAAATGGTAGCCACATCGGGCTTAATAAACTGCATGGTGTCATAAATGCCAAGTCCCGCGGTTACTGACCCTCCCGGAGAGTTGATATATAAATTAATATCGGCATCCGGGTCTTCGCTCTCAAGAAAAAGTAGCTGGGCAACCACAAGATTAGCTATAGGGTCGCTGATATCCTCGCCAATCAAAACAATTCTATCTTTTAGGAGACGGGAGAAAATATCATAGGACCTCTCGCCACGACTAGTCTGTTCAACAACAATAGGCACCAAAGCCATAGCTTCTCCTTTTAAATTTAAAACCATGCTGAAAATTTTCCCGGCATCAGCATTCAATACGATTCTATTTTAGTCTACCTTGGGCTCCTTGGCAAATAACACTTTATTATTCAGAGTCATCCTCGCCTTTATCTTCGGATTTCTCCTTATCTTCCACCTCTGTAGCGCTTCCTTTGCCAACAGGGTCTTCCCAGGTCACATCGGCGTTATCAATAAGAAAATCGAGGACCATATCTTCCAGAATCTCCTCTTTTAATCTTGATTTGGAGTCATCCTTCTGGTAAACCCCTTTTACCTGATCAACATTCCTGTCAGTATCTTCGGCAATTTTTTCAAAACGCTTTTCCAAATCCTCATCGGTAACTTCGATTTCTTCCTTTTCCGCGATAGCGTCAAATATATAGGCGGCTTTTACTTCTCGCCCGGCCTCCTCCTCGTAGCGATCATCAGACCCTTTGACCATATCATTGATCTGGTCATCGGAAAGGCCGCTCATTCTCAACTGAAAAGCCATATTCTCCTTCATAGCCTTAATCTGATTCTTCACAACAGTAGGTGGAACTTCCAGGTCATTGTTTAAAAGAAGGGCGTCAATGATATTCTTTCGCTCGTTTCTTCTGATCCTGTTTTTCTCACCCATTTCAATATCTTTGTGTATTCTGGCTTCTACCTCGTCAATGGCCTTGAATTGGCCACCCAGGTCTTTCGCGAAATCATCGTCAAGGGCCGGCAATGTTTTCTGTTTCAGCGCGTTTACCGTTACAGTGAACAGGGCGTCCTTTCCGGCAAGATGATCTGCCTGGTAATCTTCAGGAAAGGTAATAGGAATCTCCTTTGTTTCCCCAGCTTTCATGCCGATAACACCATCCTCAAATCCGGGGATAAACTTTCCACCGCCAAGCTCCAAATCATGCCCTTGATCTTTTCCCCCGGGAAATGGGACGCCATCCAGCTTGCCTTCATAGTCGATTTCCGCGATATCGCCATTTTCCGCCGCTCTTGCCTCTTGGACAGGTTCCATTACAGCATGCTGCTCCCTGATGGACTCAAGCCTCTGCTCAATGGCCGCGTCAAGCACATTCAAAGGTTCACGCTCAAGGCTGAACCCCTTGTAATCCTTAACCTCCAACTCCGGTTTTACCTCAAAAATTATCTCGGCTTCAAGTCTTTTATCATCAGCAATATCAGCCTTCTCTATCTGTGGTTCGGCCACCATTCGGATGTCATGGGTTTCCACAAGGTCTTTTAAAACTGAGCCAAGGAGACTTGACTTTACATCAACGTCAACTTGAGGACCATAGTGGCGCTTGATCATGTCCAAGGGCGCTTTGCCCTTTCGAAACCCTCTCATGGCTACCGATTTCTTAAGTTCTCGATATTGAGAATCCAATTTTTCCTTAACTTTTTCCGCAAAAATAGTAACTGAAACTTTTTTTGTAATCGGACCAGTCTGCTCGACAGATGATTTCTCAATCAAGTCCTTGGCCTCTATCCCGTCGGTCATTTTTGGAATCCTTTCATAAAAAAGAGAAACAGAGTGTTATTAAAGCTTTTTCTCTATTTCAATACTCGATAACAGGATGCTGAAAAAGTCCACACCTGTTTTTAGTCAGCTTGTAAATATTCCCAATATCCAAGCAAAACTTCTATAACTCGACAATGCCGGTTCGTCAATAAAAATAAAGTCTTGTATGCTTGTATTGTAATATTCTTTTTGGCGCCAATCATGCATCCACCATAATCAGGCAAGGGACTCAAATCAAAAAATAGTACAAATGGTTCTTACTGAATTATCATGTTATAATTTTTCAATTAATTTTTAAGAGACCCTTGGCTATGAATGCTTTGTTTTCCCGGATGGATAAAATCCTCATTTTTTTGATCGTGATAGCTTTTGTTATTCCATTATTGGCCAAAGGAAGTGATTACATTTGGCCTGTAAAGGGAATAAAGGTTTCTGTAACATCGGTCCTTAATGACAAGAGGTCCGGTCACCCTCACGGCGGCATTGACATCTCCCTCTTTGGAAAAGTGGGGACCGTTCCCATTGTCTCTGTGGCTGATGGTCTATTGATGCGAATCAGAACTTCAACTCGTGGCTATGGCAATGCCCTTTACATTCGCATGGCTGATAAGCGAGTGGCGGTATATGCCCACCTCGATCATTTCAGTCCACGAATCAAAGCTGTGGCGGATTCTCTGAGTAAATCCCTGGGAACAAAATATCTCGATTATTATTACGAAGAATGGGAGATGGATTTTGCTGTCAGGAAAGGGGAAATAATCGGTTATGGAGGAAAAACCGGGACAAGCACCTCTCATTTACATTTTGAACTGAGATATGATGACCTGGTTAATCTGAATCCTCTGACAAACGGCTTTCCCATAACAGATGATATCAGCCCCGCCCTGTCCGGAATTATGTTTACACCAATTGATTCCGGCTCAACTGTAAATGGAAAAGGGCAGCCGATTATCATCAACAAATCAAAAATGAGTAATACAAAAACTGATCCCATAAAGGTCTTTGGCAGAGTCGGTCTTTCCGTTGACGCCTACGATTCTCATGTGCCCAAAGGGCGCAAATTCTCACCTTATAAGATCGAAATCAATATTGACGATAAGCCTTACTTTTATACGCGATATGAAAGCTGGGGTTATTTAGACAAAAACATATGGATGACCCAGTATGATCTTACTCCTGTAAAAAAAGATCGTTTCCTTCGAGTATACAATCCCTATCCGGTTAAGATTCCCTTTTTCTCCCATTCCGATTCGGGAACATTTGACAATATTCCTCCCGGCAAGCATAAAGTTACTGTTAAAATATCTGACGCCAACAGTAATTATCACGCCGGCAATATATATATTAAAGTAATCAATAATCCCAACGCCGGAAAACGCCATTGGCCCAAAGGAGAAGGAAAGCAGCTACTTTTCAATGAGAAAACAGTCTTGTCAAAAGATGGCGGCTTTTCCTTAATCGGCCAGGCCAATAGCTTCTTTGAACCGATAAAACTAACGATTAGCGGCCCGATAATGTGGGATCAAGGCAGATGTTACAAGGTAAAAAGCCCTAAAGTCTATTTAAGACAGCTAATAGAGGTTCGATTTAAATATGAGAATGTTTTCGAGGATGTAACGAATATTGGAGTTTATAGAAAAGATGGGAATGCCCTTTATTGGCTTGGCAATGATATTGACTTGTCGCGAAAAACAGTGACCGGCGCTTCTGGTAGGATATCCGACTTTTGTGTTATGGAAGATTCCGAGCCGCCGAAAATATTTCCTCCCAAGGGGAATCAAAAAAACAATCGCCGGTTTTCTTTCAGGATTACTGATGATTTGTCCGGCCTTGAGAAGAACTTTGTTCTTGTTACTGTCGATGGCAAGTTCGCTCTAGTGGATTATTCAAAAAGAAAAGAGACCGTATTGGTTGAGACAGAGAAGCCTTTTTTTTCCGGAAGGACCAGAAATGTAATCATAACCGCCATAGACAGGGCGGGAAACATCGCGGAAAAGTCCTTTGATTTGTAATGCTACTAACCAATCCAAATGGTTTTAATATTCAGAAACTCCAGCATTCCCTCTTTTGAAAGTTCCCTGCCATAGCCTGAAGACTTGATGCCGCCAAAGGGCAGTCCTGGTTCCGATTTACAAAGTCCGTTGATAAAAACGGCGCCTGAGTCCAATTGGGAAGCTAATAATTCGCCCTTTTCAATATCTTCGGTCCATATTGAGCCGCCCAATCCATAAGGACAATCATTGGCCAATTCAATGGCTTCCTCTTCTGATTCAATCACAAAAACCGGAGCGACCGGGCCGAAGGTCTCCTCTTGAGAAATGGACATATATTGATCCACTTCCGTTAAGAGAGTCGGGGGATAAAAATACCCCGGGCCGGCCGGGATTTTTCCACCCATCATTAGATTCGCGCCCTGTTCTTCAGCGGTCTTAACCTGATGGTGAAGCCTGGACCTCATGTCCTCTCTTGCCAAAGGACCAATGTCTGTTTCTTCATTCATGGGGTCGCCTATCACTAATGACTTGAATTTTTTCCTGAGCATTTCTGAAAAATCCAAAGCTAAGTCTTTATCAATGATAAACCTTTTTGCCGCTATACAACTCTGCCCTGAATTGATGGCACGGGACAATGACGCGACTTCAACGGCCTTCTCAAGATCGGCATCCTGAAGAACAATAAACGGGTCCGCTCCGCCAAGTTCCAGCACAGTTTTTTTGGTCACTGATCCGGCAATAGAGGCGACTTTTCTTCCAGCCATTTCCGAACCCGTAAGAGTAACACCGGCAATCCTCTGGTCTCTGATGACTTTTTCAGTGGTTTTTGCTGATATGAGCAAGGTAGTAAAAACTCCATCGGGAAATCCGGCCTCTTTGAAGAGCTTCTCGATTTCAAGAGCCGATTGAGGAACATTTGAAGCATGTTTTAATACTGCCACATTTCCAGCCATTATAGTAGGCGCCGCGAATCTAAAAACCTGCCAGAAAGGGAAATTCCAGGGCATTATGCCAAAGACAGGGCCCAGGGGATCGTATCGCAGGTAACTGGCGCCCGCACTGCTTTCGAGATATTT
>CAYSHR010000159.1:0-7455 GCA_964430795.1 uncultured bacterium | reverse complement strand
CCCGGAAGAGTGCGTAAACTGTGATACGGAGCCGGACAACGAATGTTATGGATGGTGCGAGGAGACATACTACTTTGAGGTAATAGACGCGTGCGTACCCCCCGGCCTTACATCCTATTTTCTTTTTGGACCCCAGAGCGACGACGACTATGTTGCTTCGCGTTTTCTTATTGTTGACGACCTGGGGCAGGATTGCGTCGAGGACCCTGGCGATGATGATGATACATTTGATGACGACGACGACACTGTGGTTGATGATGATGACTCTGGAAACGATGATAAAAATGATAAGGATAAAAGCGGCGATGATAAAGGAACTTGCGGCGGTTGAAAAAAAGTATGCTCGAAATAATCCAGGTTTTTCATTAATCAAAAAAAAGTTATTCTTGATTTTTCATGCCCCGATGTTAGCATAGCGTTTCTTGGAATATCATTGAAAAAGCAGACTGAATATTCACACTTTTACACTTCCAAGGGCAATATTACGGGGGACCAATATGCAAGGCAAAATGAGAGCTGTGGCTAAAATGAAACCTGGCGCCGGAATGGAACTGGCGGAATGGGACATCCCCCGGGTCGGCCCTAATGACGTTCTGGTGAAAGTTAAGGCAACCTCCATCTGCGGAACGGACCGCCATATATATAACTGGGATGCCTGGTCAGCGGGCAGGATCAAACCTCCCCTGATTATCGGTCATGAATTCTGCGGTCATGTGGTGGAGAAAGGCGCCGGAGTCACTCTATTGAAAGAGGGTGATTTTGTTTCCGCCGAGTCCCATATTCCTTGCATGGTTTGTCCGGTATGTCGCGCGGGACAGCCACACATATGCGCCGATCTGAAAATCCTCGGCATCGACACCCAGGGTTGCTATGCCGACTACGCGGTGATTCCCGAGTTGATTGCCTGGAAAAACCATCCTGATCTCGATCCGGTTATGGCTTCAATCCAGGAGCCTCTTGGAAACGCAGTTTACACCGCGCTGGTCGAGCCCATTACAGGGCAGTCTGTTTGTGTTATCGGAGATGGTCCGGCCGGCGCGGCCGCGGTGGCCGCATCCAGAGCCTCAGGCGCGGGAAAAATATATCACATGTGTAAATACCCCTTCAGAATCGAGCTTTCAAAAACCATGGGGTCTGATGTTCAATATAATATCACCGATCCAAATGTGGATCCGGTTCAGGAAATTCTGGATGACACCAACGGCATAGGCGTCGACGTTGTGCTGGAGATGACCGGCTCTCAAAAAGGCATGAATGCCGGCTTAAAGGTTATTCGCAAGGGCGGAAGATTTTCCGCATTCGGCATTCCCGCCGGCCCTGTGGAAATCGACCTTGCAAACGGCATTGTTTTTAAAGGCGCTAGGATGCTGGGCATAAACGGAAGGCTCATGTGGGAGACATGGACTCAGATGGCTGGATTGCTAAACTCCGGCGCCCTTGATCCATTGCCCATAGTTACCCACAAGATCGCGCTTGAGGATTTTGAAAAAGGCTTCGCGGCAATGAATTCCAGCGACCGTAGATGTGGTAAAGTAGTCATGTTTCCTGATCCGGCTGACATTGCCCGGTGACGAGTGACCAGTTGCGAGCCGCCCTTGTGATCCGGGCACAGGTTAGCCCTATTGATTTACAAATAAATATTTGGAGCTGAAAAGATGTTAAAGAGATTACTTGCTTTCACGGTGTTGATTTTCTCTCTTTTTGGTTTCGCTGGAAATGCCCCGGCTCTTGATATTATCTTTCAGGACCCGACAATTGACGCCTATGTTGTCAGTGTGGATCAGCAGATGACTCTGGTATTTGACGCCTCATTAAATCCTGCCACCGTCAACGCCACGAATATCAAGATACTCCTTTCCTCCGATAGTTCCCAAGTGGCCGCGGGAATAAGTCTTGAGGATACCAATTTTGCTGATGACACTGTGGTCATTACTCCCAATCAGACTCTTCTATTTGGCCGCCCTTATGAGTTTGCCCTCTCCGCCGGCTTGGAAGACACCCTTGGAAACGGTTTTTCGGGAACCTATCCTTTTGGAGAGAAATTCGTCTGCAATATACCAAACGATTTTAACCTTCCGGATTATTCGGACCCGCAAAATTTCAGCGCTCTTACCGCCCCGGTTAACGCGCTTTTGGGATTTGACCCAATTGACCCGGAAAACACCAATGAATCCCACTACTGGCGAATTCCGGGGATGTCCATCACTGAGGCTTGGAAATATACCACCGGCCGGCCGGATGTTCTTGTGGGAATTATTGATGATGGACTTGAAACATATGACGATCCTGAGATTAGAACCAGGCTGTTTATCAATACCGGCGAACTTCCTTTGCCAAATATTCAAGGCACGCCATGTGCAGAGTATGATTGCAATAATGATGGCCGGATAAATATTGAAGACTATGAAAATGACTCGAGGTTGCTTGCCTATACAGGGGGCTCGCCGCCCCATGTTGGTGATTGCCTGGCCGTCTTTTCAGATGGAGTGGATGATGACGGCAATGGATTTAAGGACGATATTTCCGGTTGGGATTTTTTCAGAAACGTTAACGGGACTTTGGGTGTTGAGGAGTTTCCCGAAGGAACTCACGGAGGAGGCAGGGCAAAGGAAATAGCCGCTATTGCCAACAATGGGCAGGGAAGGTATCCGGGAGTTTGCTCCGACTGTATGGTGCTCCCTATACGAGCATCCGAGGCTGTGCTTGCCGATTATAATATTATCGCGGCGGGAATCAGATACGCGTCGATGATGGGATCAAAAGTAATCTCAGTGGCCATGGGGTCTTTCAATTACAACGCAGAGGCTCATCAGGCCATACTTGACGCTTTTGATGTTGGCGCCCTTGTAATCTCCGCCTCCGGCGACGAACTTGGTTTTCATCATTTATATCCCGGCGCCGGGGAGGACGTGGTTACCATAAAGTCTATTTTTCCATTCCCTCCAATGGAGTTGCTTTCGATCTTTCCTATGGATCTCATAGCTTTCACAGAGTCCTACTGTACAAATTATGGACCCCAGGTTGATCTGACAGTTCCGGCAGGGCATATATGCACTAGTGAAGCTGTGGGACTGGCAACGGGAGTCGCGGCTCTTATTCATTCCAGGGCTCTTGATCTGGGGATAAATCTGGCGCCCGGCGAAGTAAAACAGCTCATGACCATGACTGCTGATGATATAAAAAATCGTTGCCTTACCTTGCTTACAACAGGTTCATGCCAACCGGGATTTGATGAGCATTTTGGATATGGAAGACTAAATGCCATAAGAGCCATAGAGAGGCTTGGCGATCCGGACAGGGGAATCTCCCACACCATTCCGCCAAATGTGAGAATGACATCTCCGAAATGGTGGGTCCCCTTAAATCCCCTCAAAGCCCCTACAATATCCATTGAAGGGCAAATATCCGCCCGTGCTCCTTTATTTCACTATCAGATTGAGTATGCCAGAGGGGTTGAGCCGTTGGATTTTGAATTTGAGATAATTGCCGAAGATAACTCCGCTTCGCTTATTGACGGAGAGATATTCAACATCAATCTTGGCGACCTCTTTTCCCCTGGTGAATTGAGGGAACCATCCATAGGCCCAAATGATAAAACCGTCACCTTCAGATTAAGGGCATACTGGAAAAAGGGAGGGGAGAAGATTTGGGGAGAGGCTCGAAAAACGGTAACTGTGCTTCTGGACGACGCTCCCGGCACAGGTCTGATAAAAGGCTTTCCTGTTGACATTGGGGCGTCAGGAGAATCGTCAGTTGTTGTTTTCGATTTAATCTGCGACCAATTCGGTTTTCTTGAGATTATTTTCGCCACCAGCGATGGATATGTTCACGTTTATAGTTTCGACACAATTACCAAGAAATGGCTTGAAGCCGATGGTTTTCCCGTGGATATATCAGGTGATAATCCATACTTCGCTCAAAGCGTAGTAGCTTCCGTGGCTGTAGGCGACCTTCTAGGCGATGGGCGGAATCAGATAGTCGTGGCTACAAGTGGCGGAAAGGTCTATGCTCTTTGGCCCGATGGCGAAAACCATCCTTCAGGACCATTTCTCCCGGGATTCCCGGTTTCGGCTGACCTGCCTGCCAATGATACGCCACTTGAATATGGGCATGGCAACGCTTTTCTGGCCAGCCCTGTTCTGGCTGATCTGGATCTGGATGGTCAACTTGAAATTATCGCGGCGGGATATGATCAGAAAGCTTACGCGTGGAAAGCTAATGATGGAACTGGAAAAGCCGGCCTTTTATCCGGGTGGCCTGTTTTGCTAAGCAGCGACCCCGCTGAGGCGCTGGTTCCCATTCATAAGAGATGCCATAGCGATCCTTTGCCGGCCCAGGTCCTTGGAAGCCCCGGGGTTTTTATCCTCGATCCTGAACATTCCGATCCCAATATCAGCCGCCATCCTTCGATGGTTGTCGGAACATCCGAGGCTTGCGAAAACTCATTACTGCCATCATCACGAATCTACGCTGTCTATTGGAACGGCATGGACAATCCAAAGGGTCCCTTTCTTCCGGGCTGGCCCGCGACTCCTCTGGCTCCGCTTGGAGACGCCATACCCATACCACCATTGACTGTGGGAATTACAAACGCGCCGGCGGCCGCTTACATGGACGGCAAGACCCTAATCTCTGTTGGAGGCTTTTTCTGGCTTCCAACCATACTCAGTTATGAAGAAGGGACTTTGAATACTATAAACCTTCCAACCGATGTAAACGTTACCACTTCCGCTCATGGAACTTTCGCGCCCATCATGGGCGATGACCAGGTTCAATTTATTCTTCCTACAATGGGATTTCTCAACAAACTGGACGGCAGGGTATATGCTACCGCCTTTAACATTTTAGCCTGGGACCTTGGAGAAGATAAACCGGAAATTCTTTTTAAGAAAAAAATGGATGACGTGGTCTTCTTTGTCAACCCTGTTGTGGCTGATCTGGATGGAGATAATCTGCCGGAAGTAATAGCGGGCAGTGGCGGAAGTCTTATCCACGCCATTAACTATAACAGCGCCATGCCTGACGGATTTCCCAAGATGACCGGCCACTGGAATATCTCATCTCCGGCCATAGCTGACCTGGATCGTGACGGACTTCTTGAGATCATAATGATTACCCACGATGGTTACCTTTATGGATGGGAGACTGAAGGGCCTGGTTGCTCGATAGACAATAAGATCAGCCCATGGCCTACATATCGTCACGATGAGCATAACACAGGTTTTCTTGGGAAAGACGCCACACGTCCGGCTATGGTGATTGATCTTGACGCGAGGGTCTCAAAAGAGGGCAAGTATAAACTTTACTTCACAGCCAGTGGCGATGACCATATGTGTGGGACTGTCGCGGGATACGATATTCGCTACACCATAGATTCAGGAGTTGACCTTTCAGACCCAAAAGTATTTGAATCGTCGCCCGTCGCCTCCTCTTATCAGCAGGATCTTCTTTCCGGCGGCGCGCCGGAGACTTTGAGTCTCGCCATTGGTGGAAATGTAAAATCTCTTGCCCTGAGAGCTTATGACGAACAGGGGCTGATGTCCCATATAAGCAATGTCTCGTTGGTGATTCCGGAAGATGATTCCGATGATGATGATTCAGGGAGCGGCATAATAGGATTCAATGAGATAGCTGATTTACCCGGACCGGTTATTGAAAAAGGAGAAGACATCGGTTGTGGTTGTTAAAAGTTATCCGTATTCCAATATGATGGATTTTACAGCTTTGTAAAAACCATATATGGCGCCGATAAAAACAGAAAGAGCAAGAAATATCACCCCATAATATATGATTTTGTGAACCATGGAAATAACAACGCCGGTTGTTTCTATTCCAACTGAAATTGGAACCGATAACTTAAATTGAGTTTTGTCTATCTCGCCTTTAGCTGATATGGATACTTTCCAATTATGTTTTTGCAAAATCCCTAATAGGGTTTCATCAAGAGAACCTTCCAAACCTTTGAGCAACTCCAAAAAATCGAAAAGAATAATAATGCTTCCGTTATTATCAACTCCACCCAGAGATTCAAATATCTCTTCCGCCCCTCCGTCGGTCATTGAGCCAAGCTTGATCTTTTCAATCATATATTCATAGGGCGACATGACAAGAATCTGATCAATTATTGAATAATTCATGGGTTTGCTGAAAAATCTGATCTGGTTGTGTTTGGGTTTATTGGCGCTCCAGTAGGCTAAAAGAGTTTCCGCCTCACCCTTTGCCTCTACGGGAAGTTTGTCTATAAGTTCCTGGGTCAGGTCAGGATCATCAAGCAATTCCTTTAGCTTAACACCGAGGACGCCGGCCAGTTTAGCGCCTGTTTTATCCATCTCCAGAACCATGCGGGTAAGAGCTATTTCTACATTTTGTTTATCTTTCAGTTGAAAAATCAGAGTGGGAAACCGGTCAGTCCAGGAGAATAAGACGATACCCACCTCAGGTCCCACAAGTTCAAAGAAAGGACCAAGGGCGGCGGCAATCAGTTTCTTTCTGAGATTTGATTCCCTGGTCGCATCTGTTCCCATGATGTTAATAAGAGGTTCGATAATCGCAAGGGGATTTTCAAGCTTTACCCCTCCAAATAGAAAATGTTCATCCTTGGCCAGCTTCACGATATCAAATTGTTTTTCGGTTTCTTTTGTGTTTGGAAGCAACACTTTACCAGGCACATGAACAAGTGTGCTTTCTATGGAGATCATGTCAAAGTCAATATGGATATTGCCATATCCAGCGGCAAAAGCCGAAGGGTCAAATAAGATTCTCGGGTCAATAATTTTGTTGTTGTTTCCCTTCTCAAGAAAACTTTTTGACGACAGAATGAACTGGATGTCGCTTTTATCATCCAGATAATCTCCTCTTATTTTAGCCGGTCCCAACTTTTCGCCAAGGCGTTTTCCTTCGCCCAAAGATGTTAATATGACATTTTGCACATCTTTTTCGGCGCCAAGGATCACGTATCCTTTTAAAAACGTAATAGCCTGTTCATCCTGGACATATATGGTGTGCCCTCTAAATTCCACAGGCGACATTTTGTCCTCAATTACCTGGCGTATTCCTGCCAAGGAAAGGAATTTCAGCAGCCGCCCTATTTCTATATAGGTTGTAAAAGGAGGTGGTCCTCCCAGTTTATCCTTAATGTCCTTGGGAAAAGTAACATATATCTTTGGCGCCACAAGAGTCGCCAGGCCAAGCTTATGTTTCTGAATAAAAAGAGGGTCTATGAGCCTGAAAAGGGGCGCCGTGGATTGAATTTGTCTGAAGTCCTCCATAATTTTGGAGTCCGCGAGTTTAATGGCCAGATCAATAGGGCGGGGAATTATTATTACTCCTCCAACATCATCAGATATAAGATTGTCGATGTTTGCGGAACCAATTAATAGATAAAGTCCGAGAATAATCACAATAAGACAGAAAAGGGCGCTGAAAATACGAAATACCACCCTATTTTTCCTCCAA
>CAYSHR010000158.1:0-7475 GCA_964430795.1 uncultured bacterium | reverse complement strand
TAATAGACGCCACCGGTTTTCTTTACATCAGACTTCTTAATTACCACGGTCCTACCGTTTATTATCTCGATACTTCTTTCTGTAAGCTCTTCGTGTACCTGGCCCAAAATATCAATTGGCAGTTTGGAAAATTTGAAATTGCCGGGGGAGTAGAGGCCGGTGATTATAAGTTCCAAAAGATGATTTCCCAACTTTAGATTGGTGAATAAATCATGTGAGAAGATTTGTATGTTTTTTTGATACCAGGAGTATAATAAATCCGTATTGTATTTCTTGTCCACTTTGTAGAACAATTTCAATAATCCGCGAAAGTTGTTTTCCCCTTTGAGAACAGCTTTCAGTTGCCCAAAGGGCTCAATTCCACGATCCTCATACATTCGCAAAAAGATAATTCCAAGAATTATATTTTCTGTCGCGAAATTCAATTCATGAGTCGAAAGTTTTTCGTTATTGCTATAAATATTTCCCAAAAGCTCTTTTTGCCATTTTATGGAAAGGGCAAGGAATGTTTTAACAGTGGTTTTTTGGTTGATGTCGATTCGATCAGTCAAGGGGATTTCTATTACTGAGAATTGAGGAAACTACCCGGTAGACTTCTTCGTTAATGATAAGGGCGGCGTGCCCTGAAGTTACAACAAGGTTTTTGGCGCCTCTTAACACACTGTATTTTTCAGGAGCAAGGATGTCATGGCGGCTGATAATTGAATAGATGTCCACATCTTCGGGCATTGGATCATTGTGAAGGCTTTTAATAAAAGGAGAATTGGGAGTCATCTGCCACACGCTTTTTGCCACAAAACCTGAAACCGCGATTCCAAGATAAGAAGCCGGGGTCCCATGAAAAGGAGTTCCAATGGCGATAAACTTATTAACTTTAAGGGAAATATCGTAATTTTTTAGAGCGAAAAGCCCGATCAATCCACCCATGGAATGGCCGATAATATTCACCCTGTCGATTTTATTCTCAAGACAAATCTTTTCGAGTTTTGTGGCGATCAGTTCCGCGCTTTTTGCGATGTCCTTTATATTAAACGCGCCCAGGTGAAAAGAAAAAACAGGAAATCCTTCTCTTTTCAACCTGTTTTCCAAAATGGAAAAAACTCCTCTTGTGCCAAACCAGCCTTGAATGAGCAATACCGGTTCTCTAAAACCGGCGTGAGGCTCGCCCAGATCTTTGCTTGTTAATCTATTTCCTCTGGCTTCAGCCATGGCATATTTCAAAGCCCCTAAAGTGATTTTGTTAACAACTTTCTGCACCCTGAAAAACTGCCTTACTCGTCTTCGAATACCCATTTTGCCGGGATTGACTTCAACAAACTTTATAAGCATCCCCGAGTCGAAAATACCAGTAGGGCAGGGTACGTGGGCTTCAATTACGCCATCAGCGTAATAGGTTCTGATTTCATCCAGAATTCTTATTGTAAAATTGACCGTGTCGCCAACAGGCCATTTTTTCTTTGTTGGCACAAAAATATTTTTTTTGCTTATACGAAACGCTGAGACAAACAGAGAGTCATTTTCATAAAAAAGGTTGCATCCGCCCTTGATAAAAACAGGAATATCGGGCAGTCCGGCAAAATTAAAAACCGCTTTATCTTCCAACT
The DNA here is from genome assembly GCA_964430795.1 of uncultured bacterium. GTDB lineage: Bacteria > Lernaellota > Lernaellaia > JACKCT01 > CAYSHR01 > CAYSHR01. The sequence goes on along the minus strand of CAYSHR010000158.1, from coordinate 5,871 downwards.
AACCACTCTTAAAATTAATATTTCATAAACTGTTCAGGGTCAAAGTCGAATTCCACACCAAAAACTCTGGTTAGAATTAGAAGGATAATTCCCAGTGACATTAGAAGAAGAGTCATGGCAGCGAGGCCGACTCCGGCTAAGAGAGTAACGGAAATAAGGCCGGCGGCGGTAATCAGAGCGGTTAAAAGCCCTTTTCTGTTATATGGGGAAACAGGTTCGATAACTGCCAGGAATTTACCGGCCTTATCAGCAGCGCTGCCGGCGCTTCTAAAACTTTCCTTAACATTTTCTCTGATTGACTCAAACATATATATCTCCAGAAGTTTTAGGCAATATATCAAAAATCCTTACAAATCGCTAGTTCCCGTCCCGAAATAGCCCTTTTCCGCGATCTCGGCGTCAATCTTCGGATTTGATTGTTCAACGTACATGAGTACGCCTCCTCACAAATCCTTGATTTCCTTGACCTTGCGAAAAATTGCTCATTTGGGGCCAGGGAACTTAATAAGCGTCCATCCGAGTTTCGGGATGGACACTCGCTAATTCTTAAACTTGAAACGAATGGGAACCACGCACCAGGCGTTTACCGCGTGCCCTCTCATTCGGGGAGTTTCGTAACGCCATTTTCTCACCGCGGCCAGGGCTGACTCATCAAATCCCAGGCCGCCGGGAGATTTGACAACTCTGGCGTTTGTCACATTGCCGGTTTTTGTTATTAGAAACTTGACTACAACGACCCCTTCCTTGTTGGCCCTTTTGGCGATGGCCGGATAAGCGGGGCGTACAAATTTGATTCTTTTTGGAGGACTGTCAAGCTCAGTGAAATTTACGATTGAAGGGACAGGCGGATCGGAAATGACAGGGGCGGATTTTATTGTGCCAACCGAATCAGGATCGCTGTCAGCCTCGATGGGCGCTGTGGCCGGCTTAATTTTTTCCGGCTTCGGAGTGGGCTTTGGAGTGGGGGGCGGAGTTGGGGGAGGAGTAGGTTTCGGTTTTTCAATAATGACTTTCATAAGATCAACAGGAAAGATATCCTCAAGAGGGATTTTGTTTTTTACAGCCATTCCCACAATAATCGCGAAAATCAGAAAATTGAGGCCGAGAGAGATTCCAAGCCCTATAAGCAGCCTTTTATACATTTTTTATGGAGCCTCCACCTCGATCCTGGCCGCAATGGAAATCTTCCGGGCGCCGGCCTGCTTGGCCGCGTCAAGGACACCCACTACCCATTCGGTAATGGATTTTTTGTCAGCGATTATCACAACGTTGGTTTCCGGGTATTCCAGAAGTCGATTATAAACCGCGTATTTGATGCCATCGAGAGTGAGTTTCCTGCTGTCATGCCAGAACTCGCCGGTTTCAGTCACAGCGATGAGCATGTTCTGGTCAAGCATTACATCGCTTTTTTTGGCCACCGGCTTTTTGATCTTCACGCCGGTCTCTTTTGTAAATGTGGTTGTCACCATAAAGAAGATCAATAACAGAAAAACGCAATCAATAAGAGGCGCGATGGATAGTTCAGGCTTTCGGCGCTTGATTTTAAATTTCATCTCGCCAATCATTACTTGATATCCTTATTTCCATCTTCGCTGATCTTAACAAGAAAACGGCTGGCCGCGCCCTCCATCTGATTCACGTAGTTATCAACTCTGTTCTGGAGAAAATTATGAAGCAATAATATGGGCAGGGCGAATATAAGCCCGGTTTGAGTGGTTATCAATGCTTCACTGATGCCTCCGGCAAGGGCTTTTGGGTCCCCGGTGCCTTTGACCGTAATTACATCAAAGGTGCTGATCATACCCGAAACCGTTCCCAAAAGACCAAGTATGGGCATCATGGTTCCGATTACCGAAATGGTGGATAGAAATCTATTAAGGGTGGGCATCTCCATCATGGCGCCCTGGTGAAGGGCCTCCTTGATATTTTCTTTATTGCCGCCAATAAAAGAAAGGCCATTTCTCAAAACACGGGCGATGGGTCCTTGATGGTTTTCGGCGATTTTCTTTGCCTGATCAAATTCGCCATTGTCCCAGAACTGAAAAAAGGATTTTAGAAAAGGCTCGGAGTTTTTTCTGACTGAACGAAGAAATATCGCCCTTTCCACTATCAGGGCAAAAACAAAAATGGATAGAATGATCATGGGAATCATAATCACGCCACCTTTTTGAATTGTATCGATCATATTAATGGCGAAACCAGGATCCACCGGAGGAGGCGTAGCGCCGGGCAAGGCGAAGCCTGATTGGGGTATGGTAAAACCTGATTGGGATATTGTGGAAGGGTCAGGCATTAATGGCGGTGTTGACTTCACAGCCGCCTGAACTGACAAAGGGATGAAAGATAATATCAACATTGGCTCCTTATTTATCCATTTTTACAGAAACGAAGATACTTCTTTTTGGCTTTTGACACAACAAAATACGAGTAACAAAATATAACCGAAGACGCCGTTTTTAAAACTTTAGATGCCCAGAACATACTAAACGATTAAAAGCTGACCTGCACGCCAAGAAAAGGCAAAAAGGGCAGATCATAAATAGTCCTTCTTACCGGCTTATCAATACCTTCTTCCTCAGCATACCAATAATCAAAGACATTCGCCTGATTGTAAACATTGTATATCTCAAGAAACCCGGTTAAATCGACATTCTCTTTTAAGTCCCATTTACGCTCAATTCGTATATCGAGTTTATGATAAAGGGGGAGCCGGCTGTCATTCATCGTGCCTTGAACCGGGGACCAGAACTGTAAAAAAGTACCGCCAAAGCTTTTTTGCCAATCTTCAACAGGCGTGTAGGGCTTTCCGGAAAAAAGGCCGAATGTCCCTGACAACGCCCAGTTTGAAAAGGGGCGGTAATTGGCTACCAGATTTAATGTATGGCGCTGATCCTGGAATGGATGAAACCAGCCGTACTGCCCCATGCCGTCATTGTAGAGAACTTCCGATAGAGTGTAGGCGAGCCAGCCATCCCATTTCCCTGAGAGTTTTTTTTGGGCGAATATCTCAAGACCATAGGATTTTCCATAACCTGAGTTGGTCCATGTAGTGTCAGCCTCAAAGGAATCCTGAGAGGCGCCTATCATACCGCTGATGGAAGTGTCATCAACGTCATATGTCTGAAACTGTAAGTCATCGAAAATAATATAGTAGGCTTCAACTCTGACCATGCCATGCTCGGTGACGCCCTGCTCGAAACCTATAACATGGTGCATGGCTTTTTGCGGGCGCAGATCAGGGTTTCCAAGTTCATCATCTGTAGCGAGAATATTGAATGGGGGAAAATAATAGATGCCCCACGCGCCTTTTAAAACCGATGTGGGTTTGATTGACCACGATAGGGCGGCTCTGGGGCTGATCATCCAGCCGGCGCCATTTGATTTGTAATGATCAAATCGGCAGCCTGCGTTCAGACTCAACTTTTCGTCAACTATTTCCCATTCATCCTGAATAAATCCGCCGGCGACCTCCACCGGGTCCGAATACTCGAAATCGGTGTCAAAATATTCGAGTTCCGATTCAATGTTTGAACCCAGAACGTAGTCTGCCACACGAATTCTCGCGTCAAGATCAACCGTCAGGTAGGCGTAATCTCCTCCCACGGAAAGAAGGTTTTGGGGGTGCAGTTCAAAGGCCATTTCGTTATGAACATATGTGGCGTTTATCTGGCTTTTAGCGAAAAGAGGAGTCTCGGAAGTCAGGTTGGCATCGAGGTTGATTATCTGGTGGCTGGCGGTAAGGGTCGAAAGGAACCATTTCGCCGGGAAAAGTTGCCAGTTCAGGGAATACATCTGGGTAAGCCCCGTATACGCGGCGTTTCCCTCATCCACGGAAGTGGCGTTCTCCTGGTCGATATTAAGGTGAATGGAATCCTCTGATCTGTGAAGCAATATAATGAACTTGTTGTAATTTCCCGGCGTCCACGTCCCTCTTAATAAGTAGTCGGAGAAAACCGGGACAGGAACGTTTTTATAATCCAGAAGATCGATCATCCAGTCGTAATAGCTTCTTCTGGCTGAAATAATCCAGGTTATATTATCTTTAACAGGACCTGAGGCATACCCGCTGGCTGACAAAAGTGATACGCTTACTTCACCATCCACCCGCTCTTTGTTTCCATCCTTGTATTTGACATCAAGGACAGACCCTGTGGCAAAAGGATATTTCGCTGGAAAACCGCCGGCGTAAAAAGTGACGCTTTCCACAAGATCAGTATTGATAATGGATAATCCCGCGCCAAAGTGATATGGATTGAGAATAAGAAAATCGTCTATCAGGATAAGGTTTTCCCAATTCTGGGCGCCTCTTACAAACATATCCGCTGTAAAACTGGTGCTTTGAACAACACCGGGGAGTTTTTTCATCAACTTTGCCACATCCTCAAATGCGCCTGCCGAATCCTCTATCTCCTCGATCTTGAAATGATGAGCCGAGACCTGAGGGGATTTGTCAACCACCGGGGGCTTCTCCTCCACAATGACCTCATCGCCCTCGATGGTCGCGCCGAAATCAAGAACGAAGTTCACCACTGTCACACCGCCCTGGTTGACATTTACTGTTTTTGTCTGCCTGGAATATGAAAACGCCCCGCAGCTCACTCTGACTTTACCTTCAGGAACTGAACTGATTGAGTAACCGCCGTCTTTATTGGTTTTTGTGATAAGGGCGGCGCCCTCTATTAAAACCTTGGCGCCTGGAACAGGCTGCCCTGTATATTGATCAGTCACCTTACCTGAAATCGTTCCTCCGGCTAAAACAGGTGTCGCGTTGGCGATTAGCAATATCAGGAAGACTAGAGTGGAGAGAGAATATCTCATTACCGACCTTTTACAGAAAAACAATCAGAATATTATATCTGGAAGAGTGAGGATAATACACAAGTTTTTAAAAAAGCTCGGTTTGATCAGATGGGGCGGAAATATATTATTTTTACAGCCTTTTTGGTGCGTTGAATTATCCCAAGGCATCGCTTGTTGGACTCGGCGACAACCGCTTCGGATTTCACAGAAAAATATCTGCTTGAGGCGGCAAAGTGTTTGGCGAGCTTTTTCGCGAGGGCGGCGTCAACTCCCACATCGCCCACCAACTGTTTTTTAAAGGATTTATCTTTAAAATAATTCTCTTCATTTTCATCTCTCCAGGCGATGATCTCAGAAGCCAGGGATGAATTATCATCACCGGAAAGAACCTGGATATAGGCGGTTAGAACTTTCTCATCCACAGTATTCATGTTTAACTTACTGTCGCCATAAATAGTAATGTAAGGGGCGATTTTATTGAATATTTCCTCTTTAATTCCATTTACGAGCATAATTTCATTCATGGAGACAAAGTAGCCGTTCCGGCTTGGATATGAATTTGTTCCAGCCGAATATCCATAAAAGTTGTCTTCCGGACCCCCTCCGGCCAGTGAATCGGAATCGGCGTCGATCCAATCGATAATCGGGGTTGTAAGTTCCGGATCCAATTCCAGGTTTGTAAATAATTTTTTCAGAACTTCCTGCTTGATTGAATCAGGGAGGCCTGATTTTCTCACAAGTCTGTTAATATTAAACTTCGAGGATTCATCCATTATCTCGACAGTAACCCATCCTTCTCCACCTGGAATGGCGGGCAATGCCTGTGCCCAGTCCTCGTTCATGTGGTCCTGGCTGTTATCCTGAACGTCATCAAGCAAGGCGCCCGCCGCCACAGTCACCCCGGAACGAGCAAGATAAAAGGCTTTCATTCCATCAGAAATATTTCCCGCGATATATAGATTGATCCTGGTGGAATGGACAAACTCCAAAACAAGTATTGTAAGGGTCGCTATTACGAACAGGACAATGATAAGGGCAATGCCTTTCTGCCCCTTATCGTCTTTACTGTTC
>CAYSHR010000157.1:3857-7521 GCA_964430795.1 uncultured bacterium | reverse complement strand
AAGAAGAATGACAGATTCGGGGGCGAAATTTCCAGGGAGGGGCTTCGGGGGCGATAAGAGTGCAACGGGCAGGCACAGAGGCCTGCCCCTACATTCACTTCGTATTTTCGAAGGAACATTATCAGAAAGAAGGGCGCTCCAATGTCCAATGTTTTTTGGTCAGACAGTACAGCTTGATTGGGTCAATCGGAATTAGAATAATAGATCGCCCGCCCTATTTCAATAAGGGTGCTCCGCAAGTCCGGCTCAAATCCTTCTCTTTTCATCCAACGAGAGAAGCGGCGCTGTTGATCTCTGCCCCGATAACGACCCTTCTCATCCAGCAGATCTTTGCGATAGACAAGATTCATCTCTGTGATAAAATCCATTGCCTTTCGCAACTGCGACCCTGACAATTCCTCGATAGCCAACTTCACTTTTCGCATATCAGCCATTAAAAAACCCTCCACACCAGTACAAAAAAAATTTACACTAAAAGCCCTTATTATTGATTCGGGGATAACCCTCTCTTTATTTGTACTAGTAGAATTAATGACAGTCAAGGAAAAATTTCTTTATATAACGTATCCCTTGTTATAACCCTTCAATAAAAGAAGCGATTTAGAATATTGAAAAGAGGTGAAAAGAGAGAAATATTGGTAATTCATTTACTATTCATTGGTTTATTAGAACTGTCAATTGTGGCGGGTAGGCAGTTTACCCTAAAAAAATAACTGCTATATTTCAATCAGGTAGGATATGATTTTTTGAAGTGTCACAGAAAGGAAAAATTACTAAAATACCTCGGAAGCCCTTGATATAACAGGGCATTTTGCCTCAAAAGCTGTGGATGGTAGCGAAAAAGCGAAGAAAAGTAACCAAACTAAACCTATAGTATATATAGTGTATCTTGCCTTCTCTCAAAGAAAAGATATGACTGCGGGGCGCGGATCGACAAGGCGAGATTATGTTTAACCGAATAGAGTTTAGTTCGATAAATCCAGCCCCTGTAAAGGCGATAAAAAAAAGGAAAAAAGGATACAGGAAAGCTTTAGCAAAAATGGCAGCATGGGATAAATGCTTTTGAAAACAGCATCAATATGTAATAACCTGATACATGTTATTGTAATACGGCTTTAAATGTAAAGGACTGACCGCGGATGAGGGTTTTACTTATTCAGCCTCCACCAAAGGGGGGAATCACATCCAGGTACCTGGTTCATGAACCTATGAACCTGCTCACCCTTGGCACTGTGGTTCGTGACAAAGCAGGCGCCAAAGTAAAAATCCTTGATTTTCAGGTTACGCCATACAGTGATGAGAATTTGTTTGCTCTGGTCAATAAGTATAGGCCCGACATTGTGGGGCTGACCGCCATGACAAGCCAGGTAAAAGGCGCGGGACGCATCGCCAAAAAAATAAAAGATGATTTTCCAGATACTCTTACGGTAATAGGAGGGCAGCATCCCTCGGCCCTGCCCAAAAGAACCATGGAGGAATTTCCAGCATTGGACGTGGTTATTGTGGGTGAGGGTGAAAAGAGCTTTGAGAATCTTGCCGAAAATGAGCCTCTTGAGAAAATCGAGGGTATCTATTATAGAAAGGGCGACAAGATAATTTCCACCGGACCTGCCGGTCTTAATGAAAACCTCGATGACATTCCCATATGCGACAGGGACTTGGTGGATAGGCGCCTCTATCAAAAAGGCCCGGTGGTTCTTGGAGTGGACAGGTCGTTTTTCATTCCGGTAACGGTTAATCTCTCAAGGGGGTGCCCTTATAATTGCTCATTCTGCTCGGCGAGTATTATCTATGGAAACAAGGTCAGGTTTCGTTCCATTGATAATATTCGCCTGGAACTGGAGCTTTGCAAAGAGAAATACAACACCAACCACATTTCTATAAACGACAGCCTTTTTTCCCATAATAAAGATTTTGCCCTTTCCGTGGGAGAGCTTCTGGCCAGGTTGAAAATGACCTGGGATTGCAGGGCCAGGGCCGACCAGATGGACAGGAGCTTTGCCATGAAAATTAAAAAGCTGGGTTGTGTAAAGGTTTTCATGGGGGCTGAAAGCGGCTCCCAGCGAATTCTGGACCTATAATCCAAAGGGCAGAGCATCACTTTAGTCAAAGAAGCTTTTGCTGTTACAAAAGAGGCGGGGATTTTAAGGGGAACCCAGTTTGTAATAGGCGCGCACCCCAGCCAGACTAAAGCTGAGGTTATGGAGAGCCTGGCGCTTGCAAAAAAACTCGATCCCGAATATTGCTCCTTTTCCATAATTATGCCCCTGCCTGGAACCGGGTCATACCAACTGTTTAAGGATGAAGGTCTGTTTCTGGAAGAAGATTGGGACGCCTTCAATTTTTATGGCTCTGTTCCGGCATGGCGCACATATAATTTTTCGCCACAGGAGCTTCTTTCCCTTCAGCGATATTGCATGACCAGGTTCTATACGCGCCCTTCTTATCTGGCAAAAAGAGCGTTAAAAGAAGTAAGGGCCGGTCGCCTGGGTTACCAGATAAGGAACGCCCTGACTTTGCTAAAATTCATTCTGGAAACCCGGTTAAAAAAATGACGTAATCGCTCAGTGACAGTGGAGATCGGGGGACATGATCCCCATTTTCCTGATATTGCCGGTAATTCCAAATTTGTTTGAGAAATGCGGTCACGTCCCCCGATCTCAAATGACTGCCTTTTATTTCTGTTGAATCCTGTTATACTTTAGGGAATAAATTATTTAGTTTTAAGGTAAGGTGATTATGAGATTTAAATTAGTTTTTTGTCTGGTTATGATTTCTCTTCTCTCCGTTTCAGTTTCAGATGCTTCTATTTTTAATCAGGGGCATCGAGGAACCGGATCGAATTCCCCTGGCAATGATTTTCCTGAAAACACAATCCCCAGTTTTTTACAGGCGTTTGCTGAAGGAGCGGACATGGTGGAGCTTGACACCCAGCTTTCTTTGGATCAGGAGGTTCTGGTTATTCATGATGACACTCTTGACAGAACCACTGATTGCTCCGGCAATGTCACAACTATGAATCTATCTGAAATACAGGCTTGCGACGCGGGATACGGTACGGCAATGGAAGCTCAGGGAATAATTGTATCAACACTTGGCGAAGTTTTCGCGGCTCTGGACGCGGCCAAGTATTTTGGTGAGGTAAACGTAGAGATAAAAGGCGACGGCGTTTCAGCAGCTTTAATGGCACAGAGAGTGACCCAGGAGATCACCTTTGCCGGATGGGAAAACAGGGTGATCATTTCAAGTTTTAAAACGCCAATATTAACAGAGGTGGAGCTTCTGGACTCGTCCTGGATTACAGCTTCCATTACCGGCGAGTTAAATGTCAACGCTCAGGCGGACATTGCCTTTGGTCTTGGTCTTGACGGCCTTCACCCTTACTATCTTCAGACCTTCGCGGTAAATGTGGATTACGCCCATAGCCTGGGTCTTTTTGTAAACGTCTGGACCTGCGACCTCAAAGGCGCAATGAAACTGGCTATTGAAAACGGAGTGGATGGTATAATCACAAACGCGCCGGACATCCTTTTTGACGTGCTGAACCAAGGGGACGACGACGACGACGACGATGATGATGACGATGACGACGATGATGACGAGGAGGACGATGAGGAAGACGATGAAGAAGACGAAGAAGAAGATGAGAAATGATACGAATAAT
>CAYSHR010000157.1:869-3847 GCA_964430795.1 uncultured bacterium | reverse complement strand
CGATGCTTACTACCCCCACGCGCAGGACGACGATGTTGACGATGAGAAAGCCGACGACGACGACTATGACGACGATGATGATGACGATGGTTGCTGCGGCTAGCTTTCAAACTTTGTCAGATTCTATTAAAGAATAGCAAGCCCTGTAAATATCATTTCAAACAGAAAAAACAGAAGAAATTCCTTAAGGTTAGCTTATCAATAGCCGATAGATATTATTGTCAGCAGAAGCTAAGGGAAAGGAGGTAACGGCGCTTTTGCAAAAGAAGGTGAGACATGGATAGGACGACATGGTTCACCAGGGAGGCCATAGGAAAGGCCCCATGCATTAGAGGATAGGAACCTCAAAAAAGTTTAGAAAAGGAATTCAACATTTAGCTCATCAAGGAGGATGATCTATGCCACTTCGTATTACAAACAATATTGCTTCACTAAATGCCCAGCGTAACATTAACAAGAGTCAGTTTGGACTTTCCAAGTCCCTTGAACGTCTTTCTTCAGGTCTTCGTATTAACAAAGCCGGCGATGACGCGGCCGGCTTGGCCATCTCCGACAAACTTCGTGCGAACATCCGGGCCCTTAATCAGGCAAGCCGGAACGCCTCAGACGGTATTTCCATGATTCAGACCGGTGAAGGCGCCATGGAAGAGATCTCCAACATGATCGTTCGTATGAAAGAACTTTCTGAGCAAGCAGCTAATGGCACCATAGGCGCCACAGAGCGTGCGTATCTGAACGAAGAGTATACGGCACTTCGCACAGAGATCACCCGTATCGCCGATGCTACAAAGTTCAATGACACTAACCTGCTTGATGGTTCATTGGATGTAGATGTTCAGATCGGACTTAGCGATAACTCAACTAATGATGTTCTTGGTATCACCATTTCCGATGTTGACGCCGCCGCCCTTAGTCTGGCTACATCAATTAGTACTGTGTCCGCGGCCCAGTCAGCTCTTACCGCCGCTTCAAGCGCCATAACCACAGTCTCTCAGCGTAGAGCCGGATTGGGCGCCTTGCAGAACAGGCTTGAGTCGGTTGTCGCGAACATCGACACAGTGGTGGAAAATTTAAGTAATGCTGAGTCTCGTATCCGTGACGTTGATATCGCGGCTGAGACAGCGAACCTGACTAAGTACAGCATTCTGGTGCAGGCCGGTGTCTCGATACTTGCTCAAGCGAATCAGTCACCTCAGGTCGCCCTTGGGCTGCTTTAGTAAAGGGAAACAGTAAATAGCGCCGTTTTAAAAAAGGCTCGGACGACATGGGATGTCGCCGGGCCTTTTCTTTTCCAAAAGTAATCGTTTAATTAGTTTCTGTCCAGGAACTAAATAATTTATTCCCTAAAGTATAACAGGGTTCAACAGAAATAAAAGGCAGTCATTTGAGATCGGGGGAGATGACCACATTTCTCAAACAAATTTGGAATTACCGGCAATATCAGGGAAATGGGGATCGTGTCCCCCGATCTCCACTGTCACAGAACGATTACATCATTTTTTTAACCGGGTTCCCAGATTTTCACAAAAGCTTTGCCAGTTGCCATGGATAAGTCTATAACTGTTAAAAGGGCGTTTTTGATAATAAAAACCAAGGATCATGAAAATGAAATCACCAGGCGGATGTTGGCATCGGTTGATCTACTTTCTTGTTTCAGTGATTCTCATATACTTCCCTACCATATCTTACGCCCAGACCCAGAGCCCGTGGAAGCCCCATTTTACAGAGCGGCCCAGGCTGTTATGGGATGATTCCCAGTGGCCTGTGATTCTTGACCGGCTGACAAGAGAACCATATATCACTCTATATGACCGGGTAATAGTCACTTCTGAAAGAAGCATGGGGGCGCCTCCTCAATTCTATAGTGCCAATTTTGAATGGCAACAGGCCAACATCACCAAAGCCGCCGCTTTTGTCTGGGCGGTAGAGGGCGACGGGGGCAAGGGGGAAAAAGCCGCCATAATATTGGAACAGATCGCCATTGATTTTAACTATAGTAATTTTGCCGGGCTTTTAGAATTACTTGATGACGATGTTCACATTGCCGAGGCCATGCAGGGGTATTGCGCGGCTTTTGATATTCTGGCAGGCACAGGCTACCTTTTTGGACAGAGGCTTATTGACGTAAGAGACAGGCTGGAATCTATGGTTAATAACTGCTGGAATCTCTTTATGGTGGACTGGTATGTTTACAGAGATGTACTTTCTTTTGCAAATCACTTTACAAAAATCGCCACAGCTTTTGGAACCGCCGCGATTACCCTGAATCAGAGCCAATACGCCGGCCAGTGGATTGACCTTGCCATGGCCAGGGGAACTCGCAAACTGTTTGAGTTTTGCAAAGGAGAAGAGGGAGCTTTTGTTGAAGGACCAAGCTATCATGTATACGCCGCGGTTCAGCACATACCATTTTTTATCCAATACGACAGATTCACGGCAGGGCAGAGTGCTACATTTTATTCCAGGCGATGTGATTTTTTCGGTCGGAACTGCTCCTATAATCCGGTTTTTGTGAACAACCCTTTGGATGATCCTCGCCTCTATGAGATGGCCATGTGGACAGTTAATATTCGAATGCCTGACGGCACGGGTCCGCCCTTTGACGACAGTTTTATAATTGGAAACATCAATGGTCTTTTAGCCGGCGCCTTGCAGGATCAATATCTTGCCTGGGACTGGTTAAACGCTCCGGGCGCGCCTTATTATTCCATCTATTGCGCGGACCTTGCCGTGGATTTGATCACCACATTCGACGATACAATCATACCTGCCCAGCCTGCATGGGGACCGAGCGTTGTCTACCCTGTGGATGGGTATGCTGTTTTCAGAACTGATTGGAGTGAGGATTCCCCTTATGCCCTGTTCTTGGCGGAAAATGGAAAAACACGGGTCAACAATGTCGGGCATGAGCACGCGGATAACCTTTCTTTTATTTACTGGTATGATGGGAAGTTGCTCGCTATTGATTCGGGATATAT
>CAYSHR010000157.1:0-859 GCA_964430795.1 uncultured bacterium | reverse complement strand
GGGAAGAACATCACAAAGTGCGATTTGGAATTGACCACAATGTCATCGCCATCGATGGAAAAGGTCCACCCGCGCAAATTATCTTTGGAATCGGCAGCGTTGACGCCTACATTCACCAGTATGAAACAGAGCAAAGCCCGGGTTTTGTCGTAGGCTCAACGAAATTCTCTGAAACGGAATGGACCAGGGGATTTTTCTTTTTCCAGGATTTTGTCATGATTGGGGATGTTCTTGATTCAGACACCTCTCATGACTACCGGTTTCTCCTTCATGGAAATGGCGGTGGAGATACGGGAGGCTCTTTCCAACTACAGGGCAATGGCGCCGGGTGGGAGCTTGACGGCGTCACCCTTGATCTTGTTTTAAGCGCCACATCAGACATAACTCATGATAATTATCTCGATGATCACGGCTGGGTATGGAACCAGGCTCATACCCACGAAGTATATTCCGGTGAGATTTTCAACGCTGATAAAGGCGGATTCGCGGCGGCTCTTGTCCCCAACGCGGCCAAAACCGCTGTTACCGCGAGTCCTTTGGCCATGGGTCCGTTATGCGCGGGAATGGAAGCCGCGTCCGGGGGAGAGAATTATTATATGTTGGTTGACAGCGGAGCGCCGGCCTGTGGGATAACCGCCGGCGAAACCCTCGAAGTGAAAAACGGCGCCGCGTGGATTGACCCCGATTTGAACCGGGCTGTGGTTTTCGGCTCTGACGTTGCCTTTTATGTTAACGGCAGGCAGGCGGCAAGACAGACAAATGGAAAATCCATGGAAGTAGAGTGGGGGCAGGGTTGGGTTGTAATCGAACCGGATAACGGAGAAGACAACGAATTATTTGTCGAGCTTTTCATGCCCTG
>CAYSHR010000156.1:1445-7526 GCA_964430795.1 uncultured bacterium | reverse complement strand
ATGCCGGCCATTGTTGAGAAATGCGGTCATGTCCCCCGATCTCAAACCTTACCCCACAACAATAAGGATTGGGATTTATATGATTTTTTTATTGACCTTTTTGACGCAGAGCATTAGCTTATCGCTGAATGAGGGCTCATTCATGAAACCCTTTCTCTTTTAGAGATTAACTTCTTTTGTCCCCAGTCCGATAAAAATTATGCTTTGCGAATATGGAGAATTATCATGACGGAAAATATTAAAAGCGCCGGCTGGAGAGTGACATTTGCCGGAACGGGCATTAACCTTGCTCTGGGGGTTCTCTATACCTGGAGTATAATCAAAGCCGCGATTCCCCCCTCCTGGAAGTGGGATTCATCTTCCACCAATGATCCTTATGCCCTTGCCTGCTTTGTTTTCGCCATTGCCATGATACCGGCAGGGCGGCTGCAAGACCGTATTGGTCCCCGCTGGGTGGCCACTATCGGAGGCGCTTTAACCGGCATCGGTTGCCTGATTGCCGGACTTACCAGCTTCTACGCGCCTCACTTTAGCTATATGGGTTTTGTTGTGGGGTTTGGCGTATTCGCCGGCGTCGGCATTGGTTTTGGATATGCCTCAGCCACGCCTCCGGCGGTAAAATGGTTTCCCGCCTCAAAAACCGGCCTTATCGCCGGACTGGTAGTGGCCGGGTTCGGCCTTGCCTCTGTCTATATCGCGCCCCTGGCCAATTTCCTGATTAATACTTTTAACAACACAATGGGTAAAGAGCTTGCCGTTCCTGTTATGAGCACAGTAGCCGGAGTTGAGAAAGCTGTTCAGACCAAAGAACAGTTGGGGGTTCCTGTGAGCATGATAATCTTCGGCATGGCCTTTCTTGTTGTTGTTGTCACTCTCGCACAACTTTTAAAAAATCCCCCGGCTGGGTATAAGCCCAAGGAAACAAAGGCGGCAACAAGTTTCAGTGTCAATGCCCAGGCTAAACCATCGGCCAAAGAATTTACCTGGCGGGAGATGCTCAAAAGACCCCAGTTTTATGTTCTCTGGACCATGTACGCTTGCGGTTCCGCGGCCGGCCTGATGGTAATCAGCGTTGCCAAGCCTATTGGCATGGCAAGCCTGGGAGAGGCGGCTTTCTGGATAGTGGCGGTTCTTGCCATTGGAAACGCCGGCGGCCGGGTTGCCGCGGGATTTATCTCCGACTGGATCGGCCGCCAAAGGACAATGCTGGGCTTTTTTCTTCTTCAAGCAGTCACAGTTGTGAGCCTGGTGTTTGTAAAGGACAACGCCCCTCTGCTTCTTCTATTGATACTAATAGCCGGCGCCAATTATGGTTCAAACCTCACCCTTTTTCCCTCAGCCACCAAGGATTACTTTGGACTTAAGGGCTTTGGTTTAAACTACGGCATTATGTTTACGGCCTGGGGATTTGGCGGGTTGATCCTTCCTCGAATCGCGGCCATGGCCAAAAAGGCCACAGGCTCTGAAGACCTGGCTTTTTACATTGCCGGGGCTCTCATGCTTCTGGCTTCCGCTTTGACTTTTGTCAGCATGGCCATAGCCGAAAAGAGCGGAAAAAAAGAGAATGCCGTCACCCTTGCCGACCAGGCCTGACCTGTAATTTTCATATTATGTCTACTGAGCCACTTGGTTCATCAGCGGATTCCGGGTCATTCACAAGCAATTTCGGTAAATCCCTGATGTCGTCCAGAAGTTCATGGGCGCGGGAGAGTTCTTGATCTCCAAGGTAGGACCTTACCGCGATAACGTGTGCGCCGGCGCCAATTGCGGACTCGATTCCATAAGGGGCGTTTTCAACCACCACCACCTCTTTGGGTGAGAGTCCCAGAGAGATTATCCCTTTCAAATATGGCTCAGGATTTGGCTTGCCATGAATTACTTCATCACCGCACACACTGGTGTCTATAATGGCTAAGATTTTATCCGGAAGCAATTGCTCAAAAGTATCTCTTGGCGACCCGGTAACCACTCCTGTTTTATAACCGGCGTCAAAGAATGCCTTTATCACCTCCGTGACTCCGGGGAAAAGCTTGGAAGAGGGCAAAACGGCGAAATATTCATTCTTTAGATCAACAAGCTTTTTTACCCTTGCTTTTGTGAGCATCAATCCCGCTGATTTTATAAAATGCCTGGCTGATTTTTCGTCTTTTTCACCCTCTCGAAGATATATCTCCATTTCATCGATTTCCATGCCCAATTGGTTGCAGGCCGCTGTCCATGACTGGCAATGGGCGCCCATGGAGTCCACAAGGACGCCATCCATATCAAAAAGAATTCCTTTGAATTTTTTCGGCATTTATTGTTCCTGAAAAGAAGTCCGGCGGCTCGCCGGTGACCCACGTCACCCGTTTTCTTTGACCGTTATTGCTTGTAGGGGCACGGCATGCCGTGCCCCTACGAGTGCCAGTGGCTCTCCGGTTAATAGACGTATGTGTGCCAACGGTATTTGTCATCCACTTCGCCATCGATATAGGCAAAGTACTTTTCCTGCAACTCTTTTGCTACCGGCCCTCTCATTCCGGAGCCGATTTTTATCTTGTCTATGGAGGCGATAGGGGTTATCTCCGCGGCGGTTCCTGTAAAGAAGACCTCATCGGAAACAAGAAGCATCTCTCTGGGTATCACCTGCTCAATGATTTCATAACCCGCTTCTGTGGCGAGCTTGATTACGCAATCCCTTGTAATGCCCGGAAGCACCGAGTTGCCAAGGGGAGGAGTAAGAATCTTTTTGCCCTGAACCACAAAGATATTCTCACCGGAACCTTCGGAAACGTAGCCATTTACATCAAGGGCGATACCTTCCACATAACCGTTAAGAACGGCCTCCATTTTTATTAGTTGCCCGTTTGCGTAATTGGCCGCGCACTTAGCCAGAGCGGGTATGGTATTTGGCGCGAATCTGCTCCAGGAGGCGGTGCATACATCCACACCCTTCTCGAGTGCTTCAGGACCAAGGTATTTTCCCCACTCCCAGCAAATAACCATACTCTCCACAGTGTTATCCATGGGGTTAACGCCAAAGGGCCCTGTGCCGCGAAAAACTATCGGGCGAATATAACATTCCTTGAAGTTGTTAATCCGGACCGTCTCGATCATGGCATTGGTAAACTCCTCTTCTGAAAAAGGGATTTCCATTCTGTAGAGCTTGGCGGAGTTAAACAAACGCCTTACGTGTTCAGGCAGACGCCAGACGGTGCTGCCTTTGGGAGTATTGTAACAGCGAATGCCTTCAAAAACCGATGACCCATAATGTAGCGCGTGCGCCATGCAGTGAACAGTGGCGTTTTTCCAGTCAACAAATTCGCCGTTTCGCCAGACTTGAATGTTGTCAGGTATGTCAGCAAATGAAGTCATGGTTTTACTCCTTTTGTTCTTTATTATAATACAAGTTGATTGTTGTAACGTTGGAAACGCGGGAAATACCCCGTCAAATCCAGCGCCAGAGTAAGATAATCCGTTAGAAAAATCAAGACTGATGTGCCGGTGATGAGTGACGGCAGTTCCCCTCTACTTTTGGGAGAGGGGCAAGGGGTGAGGGAAAAAACAAAAAGATGCCCCTTAATAGAACCTTCTTTACCAAAAACCCCAAACCCAGTACCCTGTACTCTATTCTTTTAATGAAACCAAAAGGCAAAAGCATAAACATGGTTTTTGGGAGAAAAATTAAACACCGAACCGGCAAAGCGATCGTTATTTCACTCCTTGTTTACATGCTGTTGGTTTCAGGCTGTTTAAAGCCCCCCTCTGATTCGGGGAATATGGAACCGGAAGAAAAAGAGGTCCAAGGCTCTTTGGCATATGATTTTACTAATATTGGCGCCCTTGATCAAAACGTAATAAACTCCTTCCTCGATCAAATGACTTCGGCCTATAAAGCAAAGGATTTGAGCTTTTTAAAGAGATACCTGGCTAGTGACGCGGTTCTTTTTGTAAAGCAGGGTGGCAAAGAGGTAAAGGTTAATAAAGAGCAATATCTTGCCCTTCTTGCAAAAGCCTGGAAAAAAATCAGAGACTATAATTTTAAAAAAGGCAAGCCGTCCATCGCGATTCAAGGTAACGCCGCTTCTGTTAGCCTTCTGATTAATGAGTCGGGAAAGATAATGGGGCGGCGGATTACCATTGAAGTAATTACTTCTCTGGAAATTAAACTGGTAAATGGGATTGTCCTTATTAAAAAAGTTACCGGCAGATCAAAAGTCGGGCTTTAAACTTTTTATAAATAAATTTCTGTTATCTCGGGTGATATCTCGCCGCCGGGTTTGAATCGCCTCATATACAGGGCAACAGAGAGAAAAGCGATAACGAAAAAAAGCACGGCAAAAAAAGCGGAAGCCGAATCATAATCAAAAGAAATTCCCAGAATCGTCGTTAATCCCGGACCCAGGACGGCGCCAATAAATAGAAACATTAACGGAAGAATATATATGGTAACAGACAGGGTGATAAGCTTTTTGGATGATATGGAAATCACCACTCGATCACCGTTTTTCGCGCCCAAAGGATTTTTCGCGGTGACTTTTACCTTTTGTCCCGTAGGACCGGCAATGCAGGAATTTTTTGCCAAGCAGGAATCGCACATCTTGCTTCTTTGGACCACTACTACAGCCAGGGCGCCACGGATTTCCAACACCACCCCTGACTCATTTATCATCTTTTTTACCCTTTTTAATTAAGCGGTCCTTGATAAACGCCACGATGCCAAGAGCGAACCCAATAGAACTGTAAACATAAGTAACGGTATACATAATAAAAAAGAGGACGGTGAAAAATATCCCTTTCTGCTTCATCACAAAGGACAAGATTCTCCTGTTTAGCAAAGTATATCCAATGATGAGGAACAGCGGCGCCCACCACATATTCCGGACGCCATATGCGGAAATAAGGGCGAAAAAGATCGGCGGCAGTATAAACAGCATCAGTCCGGACAGAATATTGTTCCACTTCAGGTTCAGGTCCGGAACAAAAATGTTTCTCGACGCCATGAGTTTTGTCCAGGGAATCGCCCTGTTGAAAAAATCGGAGATGACAAGGCTTTTTATGGAATAGACTTTTCCGTGAGTGACTTGAAGCTTCTTGTTTAAAAGAATGACTTTGCCGGCGTTGCTAAGCCGGTATCCAAGGTCAATATCTTCCACCGAAGCCGCGACAAAACTTTCGTCAAATCCCCCGACTTCCAAAAAGGCGCCCCGTAAAATGGCGCCGCACCCGCACCAGAACGTCTGGGCATTTTCGTTGGAGTTCTGGTGAGTAAAGTGATGAACCAGGTTTTTATAAACCGTGGAAAAATTTTCGCCATGAGGCAGGGGGGTGTATTGGCCAAAACAGGCTGAAATATCCGGGTTCTCGTAAAATGTTTTTACTACTTCCTCTAATGTCTCAGGCTGGATTGTTACATCAGCGTCAATAAAAAATATTATATCTCCCTCTGAGTTTTCCACTCCCATGTTTCTTGCCACAGCGGCGCCGGATCGTTGGATCATGGAAAGATGAATCCCGGGCGCCTGTTTGATTTCCTCAAAGGAGTCATCCTCGCTTTTGTCGTTTATAGTTATGATTTCGTAGTTTTCATATGTGGAAGACAAAATGGATTTGATTGTCATGCCGATAGTATCAGACGCGTTCAGATAGGGTATGATTATGCTGACAAGGGGATTTTGTTCTTGCATCAACTTGGTCGACCTTACCGCTTAAAAGGAAGGATATCTTTACGATACAGCAGAGCTTTGAATAATGTCAAACCCGGAGTAAAAAAAATACTTGCGCTAAGAATCTAAATTAATTATTGTATGCGCCCTGTAAGCCCTCGTAGCTCAGCAGGTAGAGCACGTCCTTGGTAAGGACGGGGTCACCGGTTCAAGTCCGGTCGAGGGCTCCATTCTTAATGTCGAAAAAGGCCGTCCCTGGCTTTTTCAACTACGGAAATCAAAAAGCGTGGTTTCTGATTTCCTTCATTTTCAATGATCATTCGAATAATTGAAAATGGCGATTCGTCCATGAATCCCTTACTATCTTAATGTCGAAAAAGTCCGTCCCTGGCTTTTTCAACTACGGAAATCAAAAAGCGTGGTTTCTGATTTCCTT